>JAGQSZ010000156.1 GCA_020439285.1 Microthrixaceae bacterium | reverse complement strand
TCCAGTCGAATACCTCTGTGAGGATGACCGCCAGTCCGTACGGAACCTTGCGAGAGCCATGTTGATCGACCAACCCGTGACCATCGCTGAGGTTGTAGACAGATGGCACGAAGCATCAGATTCGAGAAGCAGATGAACAAAACCGAGATCACGTCCGTGTCAGGACATCGACGTTGGGACTCACGGGGACGCCCCACGGTCGAAGCCGTCGTCATTACCCGTGGCGGCGGAAAGGGTCGGGCTCTGGCTCCCGCGGGAGCGTCGACAGGATCCGGCGAAGCAGTAGATCTGCGAGATGGGGGCTCAACCCTTGACGGTCTGGATGTCACCCGGGCTGTCGCCAATGTCAATGGTCGGATCCGTGACGCGCTCATCGGACTCGACGCGTCCGATCAAGCCGGGATCGACGCGGCGATCGAATCCTTGGATCCAACCCAGGGGTTCTCCGAACTCGGTGGGAACGCGACGGTTGCCGTTTCCCTCGCGAATTCCTGGGCTGTTGCCGATACCCACAGGGTCGACCTCTGGGAGCATCTGCACGACTCAGACGACTTGACGTCTCAGCAGTCAAAGGTCATGTTGCCCATGCCGGAGATCCAGATTTTCGGTGGTGGTGCCCACGCTCATCGACGCATCGATATTCAGGACCTGATGGTTGTTCCTGTTGGGGCTTCTTCGTTCGCTGAGGCTCTCGATTGGGTTGCCGAGATCTACATCGCTGCGGGCAGATGGTTGGAGGACCGTGGGCTTCGCATGGGAGTAGCCGATGAGGGCGGATGGTGGCCCGCGTTCGACACGAATCAACAAGCTCTCGAAGCTCTGACTGTCGCCATCGAGTCCGCTGGGCTCACACCCGTGGACCAGGTCGGAATTGCTCTCGATATAGCAGCCACCCAATTCGGTAGCGGCGGCCGCTACCGCCTTGGACGTGAAGATCGGACACTCGACACGGGCGAGTTGGTCGACATGCTTGCAGGGTGGGTAGATCGCTATCCGATCGTGTCGATCGAAGATCCGGTAGCGGAAGACGATCATGAAGGCATGGCCTCGTTCACAAGAACCGTCGGCGATCGGATCCAGGTCATAGGAGACGACTACCTAGTGACTGACGCTGCACGGGTGGAACGGGCAGCTGCGACGATGTCGGCCAACACGGTTCTGATCAAACCCAATCAGGCCGGGACTCTGACCCGGGCACGTGCAGCGCTAGATGCTGCTCATCGCAACGATATGCAGACCATCGTGTCGGCACGGTCGGGCGAGACCGAGGACGTATCGGTGGCTCACTTATCAGTTGGTTGGGCATCGAAGGGAGTCAAGGTGGGGTCCATCACGCGTTCTGAACGCACCGCGAAGTGGAACGAAATGTTGCGGATCGAAGAATCCTTGGGTGAACGAGCAGGAGGCTTGCGCAAATGAGATTGCTGCGCTTCGCGACAAACGATGGGCCGCATCTAGGAGCGCTCTGCCGCTCCGACCAGACTGGTGACGACAGCTTCATTGTGGACCTGACCGCTGCCGACGCGAGATTTAGCGATGATCCGACCAAGCTGCTCGGTGCCGGAGACTCCGCTGCGAGTGCTGCTCAAGGAGTCATTGATCGAGCGGGAAAGGAACACCAACTCCCATTGGACGGCGTCCAACTGCTCGCACCTGTATCACGCCCGCCACGGTTCATGGCCATCGGGTTCAACTACCTGGGCCACAACGCTGACCGTGGCTCCAAACCACCGGAGTTCCCACTCTTCTTCAACAAACAGAACACTGCTCTGATCGGCCCGAACGATGACATCGTCTCGCCGCCGAGCACTTCGATGTTGGATTACGAGGGCGAGTTGGTGATCATGATCGGCCGACGTTGCCGCAATGTCCCACCAGACGCGGCGCACCAAGTCGTTGCTGGGGTCATGGTGGGCAACGACGTATCGGCCCGCGACTGGCAACGGCGCTCCCCAACAGTCACCCTCGGTAAGTCCTTCGACAACACGGCTCCCATAGGTCCTTGGATCACGACCTTGGACGAGGTGCCAGACATTCACGATCTCGGAATCAGGACCTGGGTCAACGGTGCACTCGTTCAGGACGGCAACACCGCTGACATGATCACCAACTGTTGGGAACAGGTCGCTCTGTTGTCATCGGTGTTCACGCTGTTGCCCGGCGATCTGATCAGCACCGGCACCCCGCCGGGCGCGGCTCAACAACAACAAGAGCCGAGGTGGTTGAAGCCCGGCGATCGGGTACGAGTCGCCATCGAAGGTTTGGGTGAGCTCGACAATCTCGTCACTCTCGGGAACGAGGATTTCTTCATCGATGATCCATTGGAGTGGCCATGACCAGGGAGCGGATCGTTCTCACCGACCGGGGCTGGAGCGACGCCCAATTGGAGCGTGAGATCTGTGAGGCGGCCGGATACGAACTTGTCGATTTGGAGATCCCCGCCGATGAGGAAGCGCTGATCGAGGCGGTTTCGACGGCTGACCCGGTTGGGATCCTGTTCTGCTGGGCGCCCGTCACGTCCCGCGTTCTGGCTGCTGCCCCCCGGCTCAGGGTCGCGACCCGTTTGGGAGTTGGGCTCGACAACATCGACCTCACCTATGCAGCGAACAGCGCAGTCGCGGTCACACGCGTTCCCGACTACTGCGTGGACGAGGTCTCTGACCATGTCGTTGGGCTGACCCATGCCTGGGCGCGCGGAATACCGGCATTGGACCGGGACATCCGATCGGGGCGCTGGCAGCCCGGCAAACTCGAATTGAGACGTATCCGGGACTTGACGATCGGGGTGTGGGGCCTCGGTTCGATCGGGACCGCGGTAGCCAACAAGTTCATGGCACTCGGATGCGACGTCATTGCCTACAACAGGACTCCTGGCCGCGAACCAGCCGGGGTACGTGGAGTCGAGATTCCCGAACTGCTCGAACAGAGCGACGTTGTCACGTTGCACATTCCGGCTACTCCGGGGCTCCCACCGATCATCGGTACTGATGAGCTCGCGTCCATGCGACCCGGCTCACTGCTGATCAACACTGCACGGGGCGCGCTCATCGATATTGAGGCCGTAGTAGCCGGTTTGAAACTCGATCGTCCGGGCGCGATCGCGTTCGACGTGCTCACAACCGAGCCCCAGGTACCAGCCGTGTTGAGAGAGGCGATGGATGGTCCACTAGGTGACCGGATCATCATCACTCCCCATGTGGCGTTCTCATCGACAGCGTCAGTTCGAGAGTTGCGGATCAGTGCCACAGAAGACCTGTTGCGGGTGCTTCGAGGCGAGGCTCCCCACAATCCGGTCCCGTTACCGGTATCGCCCTCCGAGTACTGACCAGCCAAACGATCCTGCAGCTAGGTACTGCTATGTGAGAACGACCATCGAATCCCGGTGTATGACCTCACCGGATCCGTCGGTGAGGTCATCGGAGCGTCGTCCAGCAACTGCACGCACTCCGGCCGAACTCATCTGGGTCAGACCCTTTGCAAGGATTCGACCACCTTTGTCGACCACATCCACCGCGTCGTCCTCAACGAACTCACCAGTCACATCAACGACCCCGGCAGCGAGCAACGATCTGCCACCGCTGGTGACTGCTCGCGCTGCGCCTTCGTCGACAACGATCCGCCCCATGGCTGGTACAGCGAACGCGATCCAGAGCTTGCGGGCGGACAGTCGTTTGTCGAGCGCCTTGACCGTCGTACCGACGCCTTGTCTCCCAGCAATTGCGTCGAGCAGCACGTCGGGGCGTTTGGCGGCACCTATGACAACCCTGATCCCTGACCAACTCGCCATTCGAGCAGCGGCGAGTTTTGTCGCCATTCCCCCGCTCCCACGGGCCGTGCCGGCACCGCCGGCCAGAGCCTCCAGGTCAGCATCGACTTCTTCGATCTCTTCGATGAGGCTCGCGTTGGAGTCAATTGTGGGATCAGCATCCATGACACCAGCGATGTCGCTGAGTATGACCAACAGATCCGCCTTGACCAGATGAGCCACCAGTGCAGCGATGCGATCATTGTCGCCGAAACGAATCTCGTCGTCGGCAACGGTGTCGTTCTCGTTCACGATCGGCACGACACCCAGTTCGATCAGGCGCTCGAGAGTCCCACGCGCCTGAAGGTACTGCGAGCGGATCATGAAATCCCGTGGTGCCAGCAGCACTTGCCCGGCGATCAGGCCGTTTTGGTCGAAGGCGTCGTTCCAGGACTGCATCAGTCGAGCCTGGCCGACCGATGCGATCGCTTGGAGCGTCCGAGGGTCACTTGGGCGCTGCGATTCACCGAGGCCTAGGACCGGGAGTCCTGACGCGACAGCACCGGAGGAAACTAGAAGCACCTCGTGTCCGTCACGTTGCGCGGAGCCGATCTGTTCAGACAGCGCCGAGATGGCGTCAGCTGCGATCACCCCTGCGTCGTCGGTCAAGCTAGACGACCCGACCTTGACTACGACTCTCACGACTCCTACTCCCCTTCGCTCAGATCGTCATCCAGATCATCTAGTCCATCGGAGTCATCCAGATCATCGAAATCGTCGAAGTCCTCGTAACTCTCGACAACTGTTGGCTCGGCCTCGTCGAAGGGTTGGACCTGCAGCGCATCGTCTGCCTCGTAGTCGAAGCTGAAGTCACCGATGTGAATCACCGAACCAGTCCGAGCACCAGCGCGTGCGAGCGCCTTTTCGACACCCAATCGAGAGAGTCGCTGCATGGCGACTTCCAACGCTGCAGGATTCGTCAGATCCGAGAACCGGACCGCTCGAATTGCCTCTCTGCCTTCGACAACGAAGGAACCGTCGTCGTAGCGAGAGATCGAGATCCCTTGGGGGACCGGGCGCAGAATCACTACCTCGTCTTCTTGGAGCGTGTTCTCACGTGCCTCTTCCAGGAGTCGACGCAATCGGGTCAACATTTCGTTGAGTCCTTGTCCTGTCACCGCTGAGATAACCAGACCGTCGAAGTCGCCGACTGTGGACTCATCTGCGACGTCACTTCGAGATCCGACAATCAGCCGTGGTCGGTCAAGTAGGTCGGGCTGATACGACTCCAACTCGTTGAGCAGAGTGGCCAGTTGTTCCTCCGGCGACGCTGGAGCAAACGGAGACAGATCAATGAGAACCGCTAGAACCCTCGATCGTTCGATGTGTCGAAGGAACTGATGGCCGAGCCCGCGCCCCTCGGCAGCACCTTCGATCAATCCGGGGATGTCGGCGACGACCATTTCGAAAGCATCAGCCCCATCGCCCATACGCACGACACCCAGGTTGGGTTCGAGCGTGGTGAAGGGATAGTCAGCTATCCGTGGCTTAGCGGCAGAGATCCGGGAGATCAGCGTGGACTTGCCGACATTCGGAAACCCGACGAGCGCGACGTCAGCCATCAGGCGTAGCTCGAGGCGAAGCCACCTCTCATCACCCTTTTCGCCCTGTTCAGCGAAGTCAGGCGCACGACGCCGGTTGGACAGGAACCGGGAGTTGCCCTTCCCACCGATGCCGCCTTCAGCAGCGAGCCATCGATCACCGTGATTTGTCAGGTCAGCGAGAATCTCACCATCACGATCTCGAATTGTCGTGCCGACGGGAACATGAACCTCCATGTCTGCGCCGGCGTGACCGTGTTTGCGCTTGCCGGAACCGTGAGTGCCGTTCTCGGCTCGCCGGTGAGGGTGATCTCTGAACGCCAGCAGTGACGCCACATTGCGATCGGCTTGCAGCCAGACATCTCCGCCGTTTCCACCGTCGCCGCCGTCGGGTCCGCCCATCGGAACGTGCGCTTCACGTCGAAACGCGACACAGCCCGCGCCGCCGTCACCACCGCGCACGTTCAGGCCACACTCATCGACGAAGTTCGACACGCGACAAGGATAGGGGCACCATCGCGTCTAACTGTCACTGCTGACCCGTACGATCAAAGTGAAGTGTCAGCAACACCGTGACCACAACGGTCTTTATCGACATCGTTTCAATCAACACAGTTCATCAACTCTCTAGCTACGGGCATCGCAATGAAGACAGTCCCAGTCCCCCAAACAGATCACCCAGACAGCGCTATGGCCGGTTCTCCCGAGCCTGTGTCCCCCATCCAAGCCGAGTGGACCTCGACGATGAAGGGAGCAACCGGACCCGCTGGTGTCGTGCTCGCCCACGTAAATGGGGACGCTCCGTCGGTGTCACCCAAGCAAATCACTCGGGCCCAACGTGAGGACTTGGAAGATCAGTTGCTCGCTGATGGGGCCACACGCGCTCTTGGAGCAGGCGATCGTGCGCTCCCAGAGGAGCCCGATCCATACCGCACATGTTTTGAACGCGACCGAGACCGGATTCTCCACGCGAGTGCCTTTCGTCGACTCGCTGGAAAGACCCAGGTCTTTGTGTTCCCCGAGGATCACCAACGCACACGTCTCACCCACGCGATCGAGGTAGCCCAGGTCGCGATGTCGATCTCGAGGGCACTCGGGCTAAACGTCGCACTCACCGAGGCAATCGCGCTCGGCCACGACTGCGGGCACGGCCCCGGGGGCCACGCTAGCGAGGATGCCTTCTCGCCATACATAGACGGCGGGTATCACCATGCGGTGTGGGGAGCAGATGTCGCTC
>JAGQSZ010000155.1 GCA_020439285.1 Microthrixaceae bacterium | reverse complement strand
CGTCGAGGTAACCGCCGTAGTCCTCCCAGTCCCATGGGAGACCCTCGATGATGCACGACGCGGGAATGTCCTCAACACACTCCATTGCGTTCGCAAGAGTCGGCGCGTCGCCGTCACGAACCGGGGCGAAGGTCATCCCACAGTTGCCCATCACGACCGAGGTCACGCCATGCCAACACGATGATGACATCGTCGGGTCCCAACCGATCTGGGCATCCAAATGCGAATGCATGTCCACGAAACCCGGAGTGACGAGACGGCCATCAGCCTCGATGACCTTCTTGGCGGACACACCTGAAAGATCTCCGATGACCGAGATCCGGTCCCCGTCTACACCCAGGTCGCCTGTATAGGCAGGTGCTCCGGTGCCGTCCACGACGGTTCCGCCGCGAATTATCAGATCGTGTGACATCTCAACCCCCGTTCGGTGGGCAGCCCCGGCGCCCAACTACGACAGGACGCTAACGCGGACCCGGGCACTGTGCCGACAGTCATGAGGTGAGGCAACCAGGTCCCGCTGGAATCCGCCCCAGAGCCTGGGGCCATGTGGCAGTCTCTGGCCATGGCTCAGAACGCAACAGAATCTCATCTCGCCGATCGGGTGCTAGTGGTCACGGGTGCTGGTAGCGGCTTCGGCAAGCTGATCGTGGAGATGGCGGCGCAACGTGGGGCAGCGGTCGTGGTTTCTGATGTCAACGCAGAAGCCGCCGAATCCGTCGCATCGGCGCTCACCGAAGCCGGATCTAGAGCACTCGCCGTTGCAGCCGACGTGACCGACCTCGCCCAGGTTCGGGCACTCATCGAACGAGCCGTCGAGACCTTCGGTGCCGTTGACGTGATGGTCAACAACGCCGGCACTATGCCGCTCGCGTACTTCGCCGATCACGCCGAAGCGGCACAAGCTTGGGACCGCTGTGTCGACATCAACTTCAAGGGTGTCGTGCATGGCATCTCGGCCGTCTATGACCAGATGATCAGCCAAGGGCGTGGACACGTCGTCAACATCGCGTCGATCTACGGCAACGCAGGTGTCATCGGTTCCGGTGTCTACAGCGCGACGAAGGCAGCGGTCGGGGTCCTGTCCGATGCCCTACGAAAAGAGGCTCAGGGGAAGATCAAGGTGACTACCGTCAGGCCGACCGGAGTGTTGAATACCGGACTCGCTGGGACCGTGGTGAACCCAATGGCATCAGCCGGCATCGTTGGCCAGAACCAGGACGCGTTCATCGAACGGACCTTTGCCCAGTTGGGTGGAACAGTGAGCGGGCCGGGAGGTGACATCGACAGTCCCGAGTTCTGGGCGATCGAGCCCGAGTCCATCGCAGCAGAAGTGATCCACGCAATCGATCAGCCGTGGGGTGTGTTGATCTCGGACGTGACGATCAGAGCGTCGGGCGAACTGTTCGTAATCTGACCCGTCAGGCCCCGCGCTCGTCTGCGGTTGTGGTCGGATCGAACGGGTGACGACGGGCCAGGTCGGCCATTACCAGGCTAACTGGCCGAGCCCGACGGTCCGCGTCGAAGAGTCCCACTTCGGTCACCTTGCCGAGCGGGAGCGTCAAGGCCGAATCCCAGTCGTACTGATCCCCTCGGCTGTACCAGCAGACACCCCGTACGGGTAGCCCCTCGCCGCGCATCGAATACAGCGACTCGGTCAACTCGGTGAGCCAGGCCGGACCCTCGTCGACTGTCAGCCCAAGGTTCGATGTCTCCGAAACCCAGAACTCGCGGTCATAGCGCTCGTACCATTCGCGAGCCGTTGCGACATATGCACCGAGTCGATCCGTGATGCTGACGGGACGATCGGCCCGGGATCCATAGGGCGTGACACTGATGGGGTAGATGTCATGACCCGCCACGACCCGGTCCGCTGGTACCGACCGGCTGAGTTCACCGATCCTGTCGAGGTCGCTGCCGTTGATGACATCGAGAGCATTGAGAGCCTGTCCCCGGGGTTCGACACCGAAATGCAGATCCCAGACCAGCCATTCCATATCGCGGGCGTTGATGGATTCGACCTTGGCCTGATCATCGTCATCGCCGAGGAGGGCGCAGCCGAAGCCCTCGGAACTGATCCACCAGCCGTCTCGGTCCGAGCGAATGAGAGCCAACGCTTCCAGGTTCGCCAACACGATGTTGCCGAGGCACTCGTAATACGTTTCGTCCGAAGCCGTCCTGTCATTCCACATTCCAAATCGGGCGGAGAACGTCGCCGTAATGCCCGGTTCGTTGACCGGCGTGAACCAGACCGGGTCCGGGTAACGCTGCAGGAACGCCTCGACGTATCGGATGAATCCGTCGACCCACCGTCGATCACTGAACCCTTGGTAATGGTCCGGTAAACCGAAGTGCAAAAGATCAACGACGGGTTCCAGTCCGTTACGGCGACAGGACTCGAATGCCGCGTCCCACAACGTCCAGTCGTATGTCCCCTCGCTCGGTTCGCTCAAGCGCCACGGCATTCCGTAACGCCACACCCTGATTCCCAGGTTCGCGACGTCTGCAAGGTCGGCGTCACGGTTCTCGAAATGACGGCTCGAGCGGAACTGATCGACCCGTATTTCGGACCCTTCGTAGTGGATGAGGGGGTCTGACCCCTCTTCGCCACAAGAAACAGCGAAATCCGGGAAGTTGCTACTCAACGGCGACATGGGCACTGACAGTACGACCTCGAGTCGCTCCGACGCGTGCAAGCGGTGCGCCATCAACGGTTCATGCACCTGAATGCGCGTACCCTCATGCCTTGGGAGCACTATGAAGGTCACGGACATGTTCAACCCTTGGGGGAGCGATGGAACCAGGTACTGAACTCCGGTTGGCTCTGGCCATGCGAGGTGGGGTGAGCCTTGCGATATGGATGGGTGGCGCGTGTGGCGAGATCGACGAGTTACGGCGTGGCGACAACGAGTTCTGGAGCGAGTTGACCTCTTCTCTCGGATTCGAGCGTGTAGTGGTCGACGTGCTCACAGGTGCCAGCGCCGGTGGGCTCAACGGGGTCCTGTTCGCGAGCGCTCTGCGACATGGATTCAAGATGTCTGATCTGCGAGGTGTGTGGGGCCAGCTCGCATCCGTCAAGAAGATCGCCAGAAGGACAGGCCCGTGGGATTCCCTGTTCGATGGCGACACGTCCTTCCTGAAACCGCTTGAGCAAGCGCTTGGGAGGCTCGTTTCCAGAACGGGCTCGGGGTCGGATTCAGAATCTCCGGAGCCTTGTGACTTCATAGATCTGCAACTCACAGCCACGCTCGTAGAGCCACTCCATATTCCGACCTACCGCTTGGATGACGAACAGCTCTGGACGAAACGGTCGGCCGCGTCGTTCCGTTTCAAACATCACAGCGGGGGAGTTCTGCCTCAGCGTGATCTGGAGGCCGACGATGCGTCGCGCTGGCGGCTTGCCGTAGCGGCGCGTTCCACGTCCTCGTTCCCGGGCGCCTTCGAACCAGCGATTGTTCGTTCACGTCGGCCAGAGCGTTTCGGTGAGCAACCGCCCACAGCCCCGGGCCCGTTGGTCGATTGTCGAGGTGTGTTCAGTGAAGCCAACGGAACCGTCACATCGACGGACCGAGCGGACTTCGTCGTCGCGGATGGCGGAATCCTCGACAACATACCGATAGCGAGAGCGGTCGAGGCGATTGCTGCGTCCCCGGCATCGGGACCCACAAAACGAGTGTTGATCTACCTGCATCCCACCGGGCCGACCGAGCCTCCACCCGAACTCACCCGTCGTTCACTGGTGCGTGGGGCTCGGATTGCCGCTGTTCGGCGCAAGGGCATCGGATCCAACAAGCGCGTCGATTCGAACGATTCACGACGTGGAATATGGCCCGTGCTCACGGCACTGAAGTCGACGATGATTCGCTCCGAAACGATCGACGGAGACCTAGCCGAACTGCAAGCGCTCAACGATGGTGTCCGCCGCACACGAATGATGCGCGAGGCAGCATTGCAGCGCGAACAGAGCTTTGAGTTGGAGCCCGACTTCTCACAGTTCGCTTTGGTGTGGGCAACGTATCTGAATCAACGGGCCTCCTCCGACGCGGATGTGATTAACACCCTGTTGGACGATCCGATCAAGGATCTGGGATCAGATCCGTTTCCCGAGACTCGGAACCAGAACAGGTGGCGCGCCCCTCTTAGCCACATGGACACCGCTGAGCGGACAACCTTCACCCAGGGAATCGCCTCGGCCTACAAGGACCGAATGAGACAACGATCGGCTGCCGGGTGGACCGAGGCAACTTTCGCCGCCACGTTCATCACCGACATTTCGGCTCTGGAACGTGTCGTGGACCTCACCTTGGAATGGACTCGTTCATTACCGACGACTGACTGCACTCGAGATGTGAAGCCAACGCTCTATCACCTCAGATCGCTGATCGAAGTGATTGCTCGAGTCAGGAAAGTCGCTTGGGTCGTTGTAGCGAGCAAAGCCAAGCCGACGGATGCCCAGTTGGTGCTCGATTCTGTCGAGGGCATGACCCGTGTTCCGTCCGATCTTGCCGAGCGTGTGGTTGCCATGGACGGCACGGCGGTCGAGTTCCTCGATCACGTGAATCGGTTGCTCCAGGACGTCAACGACAGCTTGGAGCATCGCGAAGGAATCAACGACCATCCGCCCGAACTCAAAGTGATGGCGGGTATGGACTACGTCGTGCGGGATACGGGCCCAGATGACAGCGACATCGTGGACCTGCGGTCGACAATTGCCGAGGTGCTAGTCGACGAGGTCTCCAAACTGTGTGTCGATGCGATGAGGCTGGAGCAGGTGGATTCGCCGTCAACCGCTCTGTTGCATTTCCTGATGACCGGTCATACCGGGATCAACGACGGTGAAGGCGGTGGTGAGAAAGCCGTCGAGCGGTCAGCCATCAAGGACCGATTGATCGCATTGGAGATCGAAGGACTCGGCGAGCAGTTGTCGGGCTGTATCCGCGGTGAGGAGACAGAACTCTTCCGGATCTCGGCCGTCGCCAAGACTCCTCTGGCGGACGAATTCAACGCGTTGAAGAAACGCTCCGCGGAGCTCGACCGGGTCAAGAAAGACGGTTGGACAACCAGCGCTGACTTTCTCCGACCCGAGGTGAAACTCGCGGGCAACGAGTTGGCCAACTTCTCGGCCTTCCTGGATGCGCGTTGGCGCAACAACGACTGGATGTGGGGACGGTTGGACGCAGCGTCCGATCTGGTCACCATGATGATGAACAGTGCCGGGCTGAATGACGATGATCGCGTCCCGTCGTCAATGCTCAAATTCGTTGGCCGCACGGCTGGGCTATCCGCGGACTCTTCGGTCGGTGACTTGCGTGACGCTCTGATCAGGTCCCGTCAGCTCCAGATCCTTGAAGAGATCCTCGAGGATCCAACCGATCTAGCGGAATATGCCATTGGTCTGGAGTCACCCACTCGTCACAGCGGATGGTCAGTCCCAAAGAACGTTCAACTGACTCTCAGAAACGCTGGCCGAGTGATCCGGAAGACGGTTCCACTGCCAATCGCGGTCCTGGTCGCTCCGCTTTCATGGATAGTGCAGGTCGTGGCCACAGCGCTGACCGTTCCTCGCCGATGGAAAGTCAACGATCCGTTCAAGCCCGACCCAACCGAGTCAGGTGGGATCAAGAACTCGCTTCCATGACACTGCGCAAAAGGTTCATCGTTCGCGCATCTTCATCCGGATTGGATCCCATGGGAACAGCCGCGAACTCGGTTGTACCTGACTCGCTGATCTCCCCGAGCGCATCGAGCACGAACTCCTCGGAACCGACAATGGAAAGGTCACCGAGCCCTTCTTTGCCCTCCAAGTCGAGCATCGCTCGATAGCTGGGGATCGTGGCGTATTCGGCCAGCACCGTCGCCAAGAACTGACGTGCAGGTTCGGGATTATCGGTGACCCACACCGGAATGGAGCACACGATCGCAGGTGGTTGACGTCCAGCTGCAGCAGCTGCCTCGTTGATCCTGGGCGCTATGTGCGTCCGAATCGTCTGTGGACCCACACACCACAAGATCGTCCCGTCGCTTCGTCTACCAGCAAGATCGAGCATCTGGGCACCCATCGCAGCGAGCATGACTCTCGGCGGAGTGCCTGTCGGGCGGATGTTCTCGTCCTCGAAGGACCAGATCTCGCCGCGGAATGAAGACTTACCCGTGTTCAACAGGTCATCGAGGATCGAGAGGTACTCGCTCATGTGTCTGATCGGTTTGCGCCACTCCATATGCAAACGATCCTCGACGACGGGTCGGTGGTTGAGCCCGATTCCCAGAACCAGCCTGTCGCCCACGAGCGCCTGCGTGGTCAACGCCTGCCCGGCGAGCATCCGGGGGTGACGTTCCCACGTGGACACAACTGCTGTCCCCAAATGAAGTGAGGAACCGGTCATCCCGTGGGCGCCGAAGACGGTTAACGCATCGAGCAGTCCGATCTGTCCTAGCCAATACCCGGCGAAGCCTGCCGATTCTGTCCGGGTGAGTTCGTCCAGAACTCCTTGGATCCCGTGGGTGAGCATGGTCGCGGAGCCGTTGATCCCTATCTGCACCCCCGTCAGCCTATTTGGGAAAGTCAAAGGGTTTATTGCATATGAACAAA
>JAGQSZ010000154.1 GCA_020439285.1 Microthrixaceae bacterium | reverse complement strand
TACCCTCCGCACATTTTCTCCAGAATTACTCCGGCTCTGCGGGCTATGTATCTATGACGGAATCATCAATCACGTAGATAGGCGGGAGCCTTTAGAGATCCTGAAGGAACGCTCGGCTCAGAATCCTAAGTGAAGTATTGGGGCTCTACGCGATGAGGTGTGGTTGTCGGCCTCGGATTCTGTGTGTGGGGATGGTATCCCATTGTGTTCCGAGGCAGCCGAGTATGCGTCTGCGATAGTTGGTGATGTTGGTGAATCCGTGACTGTTCCGACGGATCTTTTCGGTGAGCATATGGAGGTTCTCGACCCGTCCGTTCGAGGTGTGTCCCATGGTGTGGTAAGCGAGAATCTCGTTTTGCCAACGGTCGATCGTGCGGGCGAGGCGGATGACTTCGTGCACGTCGACCTCGGCTGCGTACTGGTAGAAATCCGTTAGTCGTCTCTTTGCGTGTGCAAGGTCATTGGATGCATAGACGGCTCGGAGTAGTTCTTTGGCGTTCCATGCTGCGCCGAGTTCCCCGTCGGGATCACCAGCGGCGACCAGGGCCTGCATCCATTCGAAGCGCTCTTCGGTGAGTCGTTCGCTTGCGGAGAGGAGTACTCGTCTTGCCCGGTACAAAGGGTCACCCTTGCGGCCCCTGTGGCCGAGGGTGTCTTGTTGGACCCGCCGACGAACATCGTCGATAGCGGTGTTACCCAATTTGATTGCATGGAAATGATCAACGACCAGGGTCGCGTTCGGTAGATGCTCCTCGAGCGCTGCACGATACCCCGCTGCGGGGTCCAGAGTCGCAACCTGGATCTGGGCGCACCACTCTTCGCCTCGTTCGGCGAGCCACTCTCCCAGCGCAGAGCGGGATCTGCCCTCGACCACATCGAGGATCCGATGGTTCTCCAAGTCCACGATCTGGGTCGTGAACCTGGTCCGCTGTTTCGGTGTCGCGTTGAGGAACCGTTTCTCATCCACCCCGATAGCGGTGACTCCCTCAAGGCGACCAGGGTCGGCTATCACCGGGTCGGTGTATGCGGCGACGGCAGTGTTCGCGGTGTGCCAACCCGCCCCGAAGGTCGCCGCTGCTGAGGCGATCGTGTCACCTTCGATGTTGACTATGTCAGCCAATGCTTTACGGGCCCGTTCGGTCATCACCGCCTTGGGGTTGATCTGTTCGGAATGCTCAGACCACGTCGACACCTCACAATCCGGGTCAGGACAACGCCACCGACGTTTGGCCCACACCAGCACCGTTGGACGACCCGAAATCTCAAGATCCCGCACCGGTGTACGCGTACGACCATGCCCAACCGCCCGAGTACCACACACCTCACAGCCGACGACTGAAGCAGTGGTTTCAACATGAAGCCACCACTCACCATCGATGAGAGTCTGTGCACCAACAACAAAACCAGCCATACCAACGAGCGCGGTCGTGCTCTGACTATCGTGGAACACGGTCAAGGGTTTCTCCTTCTGCAGATGTAGTAATCCACAGAATGCCGAAACCCTTGACCACACCGGTGGACCCTAAAGAACCACCCGCGTTCTCAAACCACCCCACACACCAACGCGAAGAGCCAGTATTGGTTGTTCAACTCCAATCAAACTTGTTGTGTAAGTAGCTTGGCCTGCTTCATCAGCTGAGATCAGCATGCAAAGTGGCGCTTAGCGAAGTGAATCGTGCTGGGTTTGGTTCTGTTCTTTATATGAGGATGGTGTTATGGGTTCGTAGTATCCGGTGGGGTTCGGGCAGCGTGCGGTGCGGCTGTTGGGTGGGACGATCCCTGATTCCCGGTCCCAGCATGCTGCGATCCAGGGTGTCGCGTTGAAGCTGGGGATCGCTCCTGAGACGTTGCGCCGCTGGCATGTTGCTGCGCAGGTTGATGCCGGGGAACGCCCCGGGATCACGAGCAGTGAGCGTGAGGGGATCCGCCGACTCAAACGTGAGAACGCGGAGCTGCGTCGAGCTAATGAGATCCTACGAACAGCGTCAGCGTTTTTCGCGGCGCCCCTCGACCGGTCCGTGACGAGATCCTCATCGCCGAGATCCAGCGTCTGCATGCCGAGAACTATGGGGTTTACGGGATCCAGAAGATGTGGGCGCTGATGAAGCGTCATGGCTGGATGATCGGCCGTGACCAGACCGCCCGATTGATGCGTGTTGCTGGTGTCCGGGGCGCCACCAGGGCTCGTCGAGTGTTCACCACGAGACCGGACCCGAAGAACCACCGACAGGTCCGCTGGGCAGGACGAATCACACGAAGGACAGACCCCAAAGAGGTCGTCAGTCAGATTTAGAGTCACTGCCCAGCGGACCATACCCATTATCAACGTCAGATGGTCTGTGTGTGGGTTCCTCATCTGAATTGAGGTAATGACATGACTATGACTAACAGGAACAAGGACAAGGGAGTTCTGGAGTTGTCTCCGGAGCGTGCTGCTGTGCAGGAACTTGTTGATAACGGGTTGTTGGACGAGTTGATGGAAAAAGTGTCCAGCGACGGGCTGGCTCTCACTGGTGAGGGCGGGTTCTTGCCGGCGATGATCAAAGCCGTGTTGGAACGGGGTTTGCAGGCTGAACTGTCGGACCATCTCGGCTACGAAAAGGGTGATCCGGCTGGTCGGGGTGCTGCGAACTCTCGTAATGGTTCGACACCGAAAACGTTGGCTAGCGAGGTTGGCGATATCGCTTTGGACACACCGCGGGACCGGGCAGGGACTTTCGAACCCCGGCTGGTGCCGAAAGGTTCCCGTCGTGTCGGTGGGCTCGACGACATGATCATTTCGCTTTACGCGGGTGGGATGACTATCCGGGACATTCAGGCTCATCTGGCTCGCACGATCGGCACCGAGTTGTCCCATGAGACGATCTCCAAGATCACTGATGCCGTGTTGGAAGAAGTCGCCGAGTGGCAGAACCGGCCCTTGGATCCGATCTACCCGGTGATGTACCTGGACGCCCTTGTAGTCAAGGTTCGTGACGGGAACCAGGTCCGTAACAAGGCCGCCTATATAGCTGTTGGGATCGACACCGACGGCGTCAAACACGTCCTTGGGATCTGGGTGCAGGTCACCGAAGGCGCCAAATTCTGGGCCCAGGTATGCGCCGAGCTCGCTAACCGAGGCATCCAAGACGTCCTCATCGTGTGTTGCGACGGGCTCACCGGGTTCCCGGACGCCATAGAAGCCACCTGGCCACTAGCGACCGTTCAAACCTGTGTAGTCCATCTGATTCGAGCGTCGATGCGTTTCGTGTCCTACAAGGACCGCCGTGCTGTCGCCCGGGAACTCAAAGCCGTCTACACCGCCCCCAACGCTGACACGGCCGAAGCCGCGCTGTTGGCGTTCTCGGAGTCTGAACTGGGACAGCGTTACCCGGCGACAGTCTCAACGTGGACCAACGCTTGGGAACGGTTCATCCCGTTCCTCGAGTTCCCCCCAGCGTTGCGGAAGGTGATCTACACCACCAACAGCATCGAGTCGTTGAACTACCAGCTCCGCAAGATCATCAAGAACCGGGGCCATTTCCCCAACGATCAGGCTGTGGTGAAACTGCTGTGGCTCGCTATCCGCGACATTGAGGACAAACGAGCCAGACAGAGAGCCAAAGAAGCCGGAAGACCTAAAGGTCAACCACGCAAAGCCCCCAGCAAACTAGTTGAAGGCGCAACCGTTCAAGGATGGAACGAAGCCCTCAACCAACTCGCCATCGCCTACCCAGACCGAATCACAATCCAATAGAAACCACGAACTCACACACAGACAAATTGACAAGCTCTGCCACAGTCCGAAGATCTCGTGCAGCGTCGCTTCACCGCTCCTGGGCCACGACAGCCCTGGGTTGCCGACATCACCTACGTCGCCATATGGTCCGGGTTCGCGTACGTGGCGTTCATCACCGATGTCTACTCGCGACGCATCGTCGGCTGGAACGTCGCCGCCACCCTCAAGGCCGATAATTTGCCGCTCCAAGCACTCGAAATGGCCGCGTGGGATGCCGGTGGAGATCTCAAGGGAGTGACCCATCACAGCGACCACGGACCTGACTACCTGTCGATCATCTACACCGACCGGATCGTTGAACTCGGAGCGAAACCCTCCACCGGCACCGTCGATGATTCCTACGACAACGCGCACGCGGAGACATTCTGGTCATCGCTCAAACGAGAGCTTGTGCTCCGATACCGGTTCGCTACCCCGTGCTGAGGTCCGCCGGGCCATCGTTGCTTGGCTCCACCGCTACAACCACCGCAGACTGCACTCCAGCCTCGGCCACCTCCCGCCCGTCGAGTGGGAGAACCAGTACCATCAACCCCAGGCCGACCAGGCCGCGTAACCAACGTGACCGGCCAACGGGGGAACCCTCAGCTGTCCTACAACACCGGCAAACGCGACCCACAACAAGAAGATTCCCGAAGAACCAGAATTTAGCGATGGAACACCCTCACAAGACACTAGCAGTCGGGGGATCGCCTCGATTCCCCGTCGCAGCGTTCAGCATCGACGATCCTTGTGTTCGTCGACGAACTGGACCGCTACTTCGATTGACTGTCGATGCTGCCCACGAGAATGTCATGGGCCCACCGCAGCTATGGCAACGGGCGACCGTCACCCCTTGGCTAGCATGATCGCCATGGTTGATGTCGGTGATGAGTTCCCCTCCTTCGTGTTGCAGGATCAGGACGGCTCGCAAGTTAGCTCAGCGGATCTACTCGGGAGCTGGTATCTGCTCTATTGGTACCCCAAGGCTGATACGCCTGGTTGTGTCGCGCAGGCCCAGGGCCTGCGCGATCAGATCGAGGCATTTGACGAACTCGGTTGTCGCATACTCGGTGCCTCGTTCGATGAGCCGTCCGAGAATGTCGAGTTCCGGGCCAAGTACCGGCTTCCGTTCTCCTTGCTATCGGACAGGGACCATGAGCTGGCGGTGAAAGTTGGTGCCGCGGATTCGCCTCATGCAGGTTACGCACAGCGCGTGGCTCACTTGGTTTCGCCCGACGGTTTGGTCAAGAAGTTCTACGTCGTTGAAGATCCCGAGTACTTCGCAGAACTGGTGTTGGATGATCTAGAGGCTGCTTCGACCTAGACGACGCGTCTGCGGACCAAACGAATCCGAGATGCTGCGGGGATGAGTCGATGTCGGGATGGATCCATACAGCCGGGGGGTGCAGCTGATTCACTCCGTTGAGCGGTCGAGCTTGAATATCCCGTTGGGGTTCTCGACCCCAGGTACGGACCACACATGAAGCATCCAGCCAGTGCCTGATTGCATTGCGCCTCCCGCTTGCCGTGCAGTCGGCTTTGTCGGGCAGCTCGGTGCGTATGACCCCACTCGCCACACACGCGGACTTGTCGGTGACATGTCGATGCCAACGATCATTTGGTCCGGTGAAACCACTGGGTGGAGTTTCCGAATCGCTAGCAATGAAGTAGACAGCCGCTAACAGCCGGGCCTCGGGAACATTTGACTCGAAAAGGAGCATCTCTGGCTCCTCAATGTCGAACCGCCCATCAACTCGATCAACCTTGAAGACGTGCACGTTCCGGACTTTCGGACTGGGATGTGCCTCCGATTACCACCCGTCAGCCAATACGGCGGCGAAGGTCGAGTACTTGGTGACGGCATTTCGTGACCGATCAAGTTCCTTGTCTAAGAGGTCCTGTTAGCCGGGAGATAGTTGGCAGTCGACCTGTCCTGCCATGTCTGCTTCCGAGAACTCGACGCCGTCCATATCATTTTCTCCGGAGCTTTCCCCGGTCATGGCATGGACTCCGGTGCGCCCACGTCAGTGGAACACGGCTTGGGTGTGGGCTGCTTCTAGTCGGATGACCCGTGGCTCCCGCCGATCTCGGTTGAGGTCTGCTTGTGCACGGTACTAGTTGGGCCAGCGCTATCGACTTCTGGCGCTCTACAGCTACCAAGGGCACACGCTATTGAAGCCAGTAGGGCTGAACTCAGCAAGAACCGAATTCCCTGCAACGAGATGCTGTTCCGCATCGGCAGGATTCTAGGGTATGGCTGGTTCGACTGTTCTATGATGATCTCATGCAAGGCTTGAGCGCTTCTGGGCTCTTGGAGTTCTGCGCGCCCGGTGAGATTTCGTGGAGCTACGCCCAGAGAGCATATGTTCCAGCAGTCCCATCTGTGGGGCTGCTGCGTTCGGCGAACCTCCTCTATGCGACACTCGCCCATGAAGGGGAGTTGGAGCGCGTGAGACCGCTTGTGGATTCCGTCCGTGCCGAATTCGGCTTGGAGCGAACGGTATGGGGAGTGAAGTTCCAGGAGCAGAAGGTGACGTGGGAGTTCTACTGGTACGACCACTCCGACGGAATTCCGTTGACGGTCAGTCGGGTACACCGCGCCCTAGAGCCGTATCTACACCTTCCAGACCTGAATGGTGGCTGGACGGAGCCGATCTGGTCGATCTCGGTTGATATTGACTCGGAAGTGCTGGATTCAGGCAACGTTCCAGGCGTCCACGTCTACCTGCCGCGCTCGGTGCAACCCCCGGTTTGCATTAGCTATTTTCTGGGTTCCGATGGACTTCGGCTCGAGAACACCTACTTTCTATTCCAGGACCACGACGACGCCCTATTCGCATCGATTGATTGGTT
>JAGQSZ010000153.1 GCA_020439285.1 Microthrixaceae bacterium | reverse complement strand
CTGTGTCTAGTGCGGCCAACTCGGGGGCCGCTGCGTCGATCGAACGGCTCCTTGATCAGTTGCTCTCTGGAGCGGTGCTCATTGATGGTGACTGGCGCAAAGCGCTCGAGGTCGCTTCGACCAACCCTGATGCGATCGTCATAAGCCGTGACGGAGATCGCTTCAGCGGATCCGGTTGGCGCTTGGGGTCCGGTGGTTCGGGAGCGACTGGTGCAGCGTTGGAAGAGGCGCGAACGCGGTCCGAGGAGTCCGCTGCGAAGCGTGCAGACGCCAAGGCCGAGATGGATCGGGCACGAGAGACAGTCGCCGGATTCCGATCAGAGGAACAACAAGCGATCCGCCACCGCGACGCTACCGAGTCGGCCCACAAGTCGACCCTGCAGACGGCCAAACGCCTTGATGGAGACCTTTCCGAGACAGAGGCCGAGTTGGCGTCTTTGGTCGGGCACGTCTCCGAGCTTGCACAGCGGCTCAGCCGTGAAAATGAGCGAGTCGCTGAACTCAAAGGCGTGCTGCCCGAGCTCGAGGCTGCGGAGGCCGAACTAGGTGAACGTGCCAAGTCGATGGCAGAGGCCCGCCGTCAACTCGAGACCAACTCGGCATCAGTATCGGCGCTTCGGACCGATTTGGAGGTCCGTTCTGCCGCCATCGAGGAGCGTCGCCGTTTCGTCGCGGCGCGGTTGGAACAGATCAGCGAGCGTCTCGCTCGCAACATCGCGGAGCGCGATGCAGCGGCTGCCCGCAGGATCGAGATTGGTGCGAGGGCGCAAGCGACCGAACGGTTGCAGCATTTCGTGACGGCTCGAGTGTCCACGATCGAGACAAATCTGATGGCGCTCCGCGAGGAGCAGCGTCGGCAGTCCGAAGCGGCACGCTCTGTTGCTTCTGAACTCGATCAGATTCGTCAGCGGCGAGCAGCTGCCGAGCGTCAACTCGAAGAGGTAAGGGCGCAGATCCAAAAGGCCGAAGTCGAGGACGCCGAAACGAAACTGCGTCTCGAGACTGCGACCGCCACTGTGCGAAATGAGCTCGATACTGAGCCAGAGACAGCGATGGCCACAGAGTGTCCGCCTCTTCCTGATGGCGTGTCGGCATCGGCGCGGGTCAGGGAACTCGAACGTGAGCTCCGCTTGATGGGTCCGATCAACCCGCTGGCGCTTCAGGAGTTCACCGAACTGCAGGAGCGTCAGACATTCCTGCAGAGCCAACTCGATGACATCCGTGCGACTCGACGCGAACTCACCAAGGTGATCCGAGCAGTCGAGGCCGAGATCGTCACCGTGTTCTCGGCAGCGTACGCAGATGTGAGCGAGAACTTCACCAAGCTCTTCGAAACGCTGTTCCCGGGTGGCGAGGGCAAGATACGTCTCACGGACCCGAACAATCTGCTCGACACCGGAGTCGAGATCGAGGCCCGCCCGTCGGGTAAGAACGTCAGGAAGTTGTCGTTGCTCTCCGGTGGGGAGCGATCGCTGACTGCGCTTGCGTACCTGTTTGCGGTGTTCCGGTCACGCCCGTCACCGTTCTATGTGATGGACGAAGTCGAAGCCGCACTCGACGATGTGAACCTGCACCGATTCCTGGGGCTCATCGCGGAGTTCCGTGAGACGGCGCAGTTGATCATCGTGAGTCACCAGAAGCGCACCATGGAAGCCGCTGACGTGCTCTACGGGGTGACGATGGAGCCGGGTGGTAGCTCGAAGGTGGTTTCAGAGCGAGCGTCCTGATCGGGCGGCGCTTGCGCTTGCGCTTGTTCAGATGCTCCAGCCCGCATTCGCCTGCGCCTCACTCGCCTGCGACTTTTGTGGAGTTCGCGTTGCACGCCAACCAAAACTCCACAAAAGTCGCCAGAGGGAAGGCCCGGACTGTCCTTCGTCAGCTGCTCAGATGATCCTGTCGGACCATCGCAGGGACGCTGCAGCGGCAGCTGTCACCAAGATGATCGCAACGAGCACGAACCGGTCACTTATCTCGGATTTCTCCTTGACGTAGCCGATCGAGGACCCCAGATCCTTGTAGACGCTCGACAGGTCGGCCGCAGATTCGGCGGTGTAGGCGTGTCCACCCGTACCCTCGGCAAGTCCACGGAGTTCCTGAACGTTGACCGGCACGCGGGTGAGTTGTCCGTTGCCGTCGCCGAACTCGTCGACCATGATCGTCCCGTCGGGTGTGCCATAGGCGATCGTCGTAACGGGGATCCCTGCCTCTTTGGCCAGCGGGATCGAATCGGCGGTCGGTAGACCCACCGTTGTTTCACCATCTGAAATCAGAACGACTGCAGCGTTGGGATTCCCCTGTTTGCCGTCGATGTACTGGTTGGCAATTACGTCCAAAGACAGTTTGACCGCGTCTCCGATGGCGGTTGCTTTGTCGAGTTTCAGATTGGCAATGGCAGCGTTGACCGGAGCGCGGTCCTGGGTTGGGGGAACCAGCAGTCGGGCGGTTCCGGCGAAGCTAATCAGTCCGAGATTGATATTCGATGGCAGATTGCTAACGAATTCGGTGGCTGCGGTCTGAGCTGCTTCGAGTCGGCTGGGCAGCACATCCGTCGCTGCCATGGAAAGTGAGACGTCGATTGCCAGAATCACCGTTGAACGTTCCTTGGCGACCCGGACGGTCTTCACCGGTTTGGCGAAGGCGACGATTGACGAGGCCAAAGAAACCAGCAACAGCCCAGCGGCAACGTGGCGACGCCACCCCGGTCGTTTGGGTGCCAAGCGGTCCAGTAGCTGCAGATTGGCGAACCGGACGGTGTAACGCGACCGGCGGAATTGCAGATACGTGTACACACCCGCCAACACGGCGACCAGGGTCAGGAGCCACAGCCTGTCCGGTGCGAGGAAATCTTCAATCATCGTGAACGCCTTCCAGCAGTGGCTTCTGCACGTTTTCTCTTACCCGAGACATAGTGGGCCAGGTCCATCAGCCAGTCCCTGTCGGTGCTCATGACCAAGTGGTCGGCCCCAGCGGAACGAATGGCTTTGCTTATGTTGATCCGCTGTTGGGTGGCGTGATCAGCGTAGATCTTACGGACCGCATCGGAGTCCGTGT
Source organism: Microthrixaceae bacterium (assembly GCA_020439285.1). Lineage (GTDB taxonomy): Bacteria > Actinomycetota > Acidimicrobiia > Acidimicrobiales > Microtrichaceae > JAGQSZ01. The sequence continues at coordinate 3,563 of JAGQSZ010000153.1, read as the reverse complement.
TGACCTCACGCACAGTCCCAGTCGAAGGATCGAGGAACTGGATGAGGCCGACCTTCGGCAGTTCCAGATCCCACGGATCCACGATCTCAATGCACAGAACAGCGTGGCGAAGAGCGAGCGCCCCAAGTGCTGTCTGCCACTGTTCGGGATCTGTCATGAAGTCACTCAATACGACCACAAGCCCACGACGAGGAGCGATGGCGCCGAGTCGACGCATGGCCAGACTCAGGTCTGCCGGTCCAGATCCCACCTCACGAGGCGAGCGAATAACACGGTCGAGTATCGACAGCAGGTTCTTTCGCCCCTGGCTCGGGGGAGTGGTCACCATCTCGGTGCCACGGAGGATCAGGGCTCCGACACGATTGGCACCACGAGCTGTCATCAGGCCCACGCCGGCCGTCGCGGCGAGGATCAGATCACGCTTCTCGCATTGTGCCGTGCCGAAGTCGAGTCCGGGTGATCGGTCGATCAGCATCCAGGTTTCGAGTTCCCGGTCAGCGATCGTCTCACGCAGATACGGGTCCTGCATCCGGGCCGTGACATTCCAGTCGATATGGCGGACGTCGTCGCCCGCCGCGTACTGGCGGGCCTCACCGGGTTCGCTGCCGCGCCCGGGGACTATGCCCATGTAGTCGCCGTGGAGCATCCCGTCGAGGCGACGGGTCACGTCGAGGGTCAGTCGACGAATGATCTCCTCCGGTGAGCGGTCACCGACCAGATCCAGGGTTGAACTCAGACCGCTCATTACCTATTGAGCCCAGGGCTGAGCGTCGGTCACGATCTGGTGGTACGGGTCGCCCGAAGGGGCTGCTTGAGCGGTCATGGCCCTGGGCGCTGGGACTGTCGAGAGGATCCGCGACAGCACGTTGTCGACGTTGATGTCCTGAGCGAGAGCCTCATAGGACAACAGGAGTCGGTGCCGGAGGATCTCAGGTGCGACATCGAAGACGTCCTGGGGCGTGAGGAACGATCTGCCGCGCATCAGAGCTAGGGCTCGTCCGGCTCGGATCAGGCCGATGGACGCGCGGGGGCTGGCACCGAGTTCGATGTAGGTGCGCAGTTCGGCCATCCCGAAGTTCTCCGGTGTCCTCGTGCACAGCACCAGGTTCACCGCGTAATCCAAGACGTTGCGATCGACGTAGACCTCGTCGACAGCCTTCTGGAGTCGCAGGACGTCCTCGAGTTCGAGAACCTGCTCGGCGCTCGGTGGAGCGGTGCCCATTCGCTGGACGATCTCCACCTCTTCGGTCGGAGACGGGTAGTCCAGAACGACCTTCATCAAGAACCGGTCGCGCTGTGCCTCGGGGAGCGGATAAACGCCTTCGGACTCAATCGGGTTCTGCGTGGCGAGCACCAAGAACGGAGGATCCAATTCGTAGGTCCGCCCGCCGATGGTGACCTGACGTTCTGCCATCACTTCGAGAAGTGCCGACTGCACCTTTGCGGGAGCGCGGTTGATCTCATCTGCGAGTACGAAGTTGGCGAACACAGGTCCGAGTTCGACATCGAAGGACTCAGATGACGCCCGGTAAATGCGAGTACCGAGCACGTCTGCGGGCAACAGGTCAGGCGTGAACTGGATGCGGGCGAAAGTTCCGCCGACCGACATCGCGAGGGTCTCGGCCGAAAGTGTCTTGGCCAGACCGGGCACGCTTTCCAACAGGCAGTGCCCGTTGGCGAGGAGACAGACGATGAGTCGCTCGATTGCTCGCTCCTGTCCGACGATCACCTTCTTCAGTTCGAAGATCAACTTGTTGAGAGTCGAACTATCGGCGGTCAACTGTGAGTCACGACCAGCACCGAGGTCCACAGCCGGCGATGGCGTTGGTGTTGGTGACGGCGGCGGCACCGACGACAAAGTTGGCGATCCCTCACCTGGCGCAGCGCCCGAGGGGTTGACGCCGGGCGTGGGAGTTCCCGGATTTGATGGGGGGACGGGTTTGAAGGATTCGTTGTCCATTTGGTTCCTGAGGTTCCGGCATCTCGTGTGTCAACAGTTGCTGGCCACGACGAGTCATCTTCGCATGGTCACGGGGCCTTCTTGAACGCTACGGGCCTGAGTCGTTGTCTGCTCGCCACCTTGTGACATTGCTGATTCTCTGTTCAGACAGATCTGAGCCGGTGCATCGAACCCTCTGGACGAGCACTTGTGGAGCTTGGCCGCCTCCAGGAGCCCGCAGGCGGCTCGGGAAGCCACATGGGACCCCGAGGGCAGGTCACTTGTAGGCTGTGCAGTCCATGTCACTCCTGATCGTTCTTCCCATCGCGCTCCTTGTTCTGCTGGTCGTCGGCGGCGTGGTGCTGCTCGTCAATCGTTCGAACGAGCGTGGTGAAGCGCTCGATCCACCGATATCGGGTGGGGTAGCGCTCCAAGAGTCGCCTCCCGAAACGCTGATCGATCCCGACGCTGACGTTGACGAACTTGTCGAAGCGGCGCGGTCCAGTGAAGCAGACCTGATCGAGTCGGCCGAGGTCGACGAGGAGTTCGAACGAATCGTCGAAGAGGAACTTCGTCCGACGATCGGTGGGCGAGTCGGGCGTCTTCGCAACGTGTTCTCGGGTTACGTCACCTCGATTCTATCGCGGTCCCAGATCAGCGATCAGGACTGGGACGATCTCGAAGAAGCCATGCTGCTCGCCGATGTCGGCGTGAAGGAAACGACCTCGCTGCTCGATTCGGTTCGTGCCTCTGTCAAGAAGCAGGGCCTGAGCACGCCCGCGGAGCTTCTGGAAGCCGTCAAGGCCGAGATGAAGTCCCGCATCGCCGGATCCACTGAGTTGCGCTTCGCTGACGACAAGCCGACCGTGTGGCTGTTCGTCGGTGTGAACGGGGTGGGCAAGACCACCACCATCGGCAAGATGGGGCGGATGCTCGTCGATCAGGGCAAGACCGTGACCATGGCTGCAGGGGACACCTTCCGTGCGGCTGCTGCAGAACAGCTCGGCACTTGGGCGCAGCGATGTGGAGCGGACCTGGTCCGAGGTGCAGAAGGTGGCGATCCGAGCTCGGTCATATTCGACGCGGTCGCATCGGCTGCGGCTAGTGGCAACGACATCGTTTTGGCAGACACCGCTGGCCGACTCCATACCAAGGGCAACCTCATGGAGGAACTAGCCAAGGTCCGCCGCGTAGCGGACAAGGGTGCGGGAACAGTCACCGAGGTCCTTTTGGTGATCGATGCGGTCACAGGCCAGAACGGACTCGAACAGGCCAGGAAGTTTGCTGAGGCAACGGATGTGACCGGGGTGGTTCTGACCAAACTCGATGGCTCAGCCAAGGGCGGGGTTGTCCTGCCGATCCGTTCCGAATTGGGTATTCCGATCAAGTTCGTTGGTCTCGGCGAATCCGCATTGCAACTCGTAGAATTCGATTCAGATGCGTTCGTGGACGCGCTCTTCGAACCCGTCGAGTAAGCACACGATGACAATTTGTCACCGCAACAAACTGGCCACGACAACAAACTGCAACCCGCGATAGATAGCTAGGTAGATGTTTGACTCACTCACCCACCGTTTTGACGGAAACTTTCCCCCCCTGCGCGGCAAAGGGCCGCTCACCCCCG
>JAGQSZ010000152.1 GCA_020439285.1 Microthrixaceae bacterium | reverse complement strand
GAAGGGATTCGAACCCCTAACCTTCTGAAAGGGTAAGTCGCATATCACCAGGACGCACTGAACGCCACCGTTCCACCGAATGCCCATCTGAACAGGCGTTTGGTGTTACGTCCCCGCCGCACGACACCACCCGCGAGGAGGGATTTGCGTCCAATAAACGTCCCACGAAGCGGCATTGGACGTTTATTGCCTGACGTACAGGTATTAGCTGCGTGATGCCCCACACCGCGTCGGCGTCACGTCATAGACCCGACGTTCGCAAGCTCGCGTCACGTCCCCGTCCGCGCGTCCCACTGTCAGAGTCCCGAGCGACGATCAGCACATGGACGATCCCCTGGACGGCATCAGGAGACGCTTCTCGCGCCTGTACGAGCCCATCATCGACGTAGGACGCGGCTGGCACAGCATCCTCATCACCCTGGACGCCGAGCTGACCGAGATAGACCCCACCATCGCCTATGTCCAGATCAAGGAGCGCTACGGCGGTCTGCGCGTCTACAGCACCCGCCCCTCGGAGGACGCCTGGAACGCAGTCCGACGTGCCAAACGCCGTGCCCAAACCGCCGCGTTGGCGACGTGCGAGTCCTGCGGCAGAGCGGGAACCATGCACAGCCGTCTCGGTTGGTACAGGACGCTGTGCGGGAGCTGCGCCGCCGAGAGCGACTACGTTCCTGTTCCCAGGTAGTTCCCCAGGTAGTTCCCCAGGTAGTTCCCCAGGTAGTTCCCCAGGTAGTTCCCCAGGTAGTTCCCCAGGTAGTTCCCCGGGGAATGCCCCAGGTAGTTCCCCGGGGAATGCCCCAGGTAGTTCCCCGGGGAATGCCCCGACGCCGCCTGTCGGCGTCGCACTCCTAGGAAGTCCCGTGGGCGGTAACAGGGAACCTCTACGTCCCCTGGGGAAGTCCTGCACCAACGCTGCGTAGGAACCCGGTAACGTCCGATGAATGACGAACACCGGGGACGCCCACATCATCAAACTCCGCAGCGCGGTCACATCGCCGAACATCGTCTTGAAGACGAGGTACAACGTCGCCACGGAGGAGTACATCGTCACCGGGGTGAAGTCCGTTGATTGGCAGCCCGTATGGGAGAACATGCCTGAGTACATGGGGACGTGGACGTTGCTGGACGCGGCGCTGGATCGCTTCGCTGACGCCGCCAAGCAGTTCGGTGAGCGGCACGCGGGAACCGAGGAACGCTTTCTCAGTGACTACATCTCCGAGCTGGACGGGTGGTATAGCGACACCTTGGAGCTGCTGGAAGATGCGTTGCGGCAAGCGGCGGATGAGTTCGTGGAGACGCTGAACTGACCCGCCGCGCAGCCCGCGCCTGTTGAGGAGTCCTGAACACCTACCGCGCGGCGGAACCAGCAACCGACACTGAGGGGACACGGACTTGACGGAGAAGACCGCCGCCGAGATCGTCAACGACGATGCCCTGTGGGAAGCCGAGTGCGCGCGCCTGCTGACCCCCGAGGGGATGAGATCCTTCGAGCATTACTCGCGCAGTTGGGGCGTTTCACCCGAGACCGCGCTGAAGGCGGCGCAGAACAGGTGCCGCCTCCTGGCTAGGCGTGCTGTCGAGGCTGGTAAAGACCCTGACCTCCCCGACCTCCTCGAACGTCCCCTGGACAACCTGGACATCACGGCTGTCAAGCGCGCGGCGAAGTCACTGGCGACCGCTGGTGCCCGCGCGGAGCAGCGAAAACGGGAGCGTGACCAGGACGCCGAGGACGCCAAACTGGCTGAGGCGCAGGGACTCCAAACCTGGACGAAGACGGGGCTGAAAGGCGCGAGCCGAGATGAGCTGAACTTCCTGGTGGGTAGCCATGAGTACGTTGGTGTGCTGAACGCCCGCAGCATGCCCCGTGTCGGTCTCCATCACAGCGGCGCGGCGTTCACACGATGGGAACCTGAAGGCGGATCCAGTGTGCAGACAGCGGCGAAGATCGGCAGGAAGTGGGGAATCCTCCCGCCCGCCGAGGTGGTCTCCGCTGAACCCGTGACGGTCATCAACGGCATGACGGTATGGGAAGCGAAGCTGGGACAGTACACCGATGCCTGACCCCGCAGCGCGACACGGTTAACGTCCCCTGAACACCTACCGCGCAGCGGTATCAGCAACCGACACCGAGGAGACCATCTTGCTCACGCTACAACTCAACAGCTTCGACCCGTCCCCGATCATCAAGCTCAAGACCCGCTACGACTTTCAGGAACGCAACACGGTCATCACCGAGTTCGACAGCATCGACTGGGAACCTGTGTGGGAGGCGGACTCTTTAGAGTCGCTGAACATGTGGACGGTGCTGGCTGAAACCTTGGACGAGGCGGGTTATGACCTCGACCCAACGGACGACGACTACGACGAGCGCATAGACAAGCTGCGCGAGCAGTTCAATGAATACCTCGGGGCGACCAACCTCGCGGAAAGCTGGAAGGCGCGGCAGGCGAAGCTGGACGAAGAGGCGGCGAGGTACACGCAGCGGATGTTCAAAGGCGTACGCACCTACCTCCTGGAGCAAAACCCCAGCGACTTCAACATAGATGTCTGGTACCGCGAAGCCGTCGATCTGATGGGCACCGACCTGAAGATAGCTGCGACGAGATTCGTGGAGACGCTGGACAAGCAGGACTGATCCGCTGCGCGACACCGTTAACGTCCCCTGAACACCTGCCGCGCAGCGGGACTACGCCGCTTCGTCCCTGAGTGCCCTGTACAAGGTTGACCGCCCAACCCCCAGCGTCTTCGCCACATCGCCAACCCTGTGCCCAGCACTGACCAAGGTCTTCGCTTGGCTGAGCTGATCCCTGGTGACGGCAGCGGGTCGCCCGATCCTGGCTCCACGCGCCCGTGCGGCTTCCAGTCCAGCGCTGGTTCGTTCCCGAATCAGCTCCCTCTCGAACTCCGCCAGCGCGCCGAACACCGACAGCACCAGCCGTCCGGACGCCGAGCTGGTGTCGATGCTCTCCGTCAAGCTCCGTAGATGGACGCCGCGCTCCGACAGCATCTCCACCAGGTCAAGGAGATTGCGCAGGGAGCGCGCCAACCGGTCGAGTCGCCAGACCACCAACGTGTCCCCGCTTCGGAGCTGGTCGAGGCACCTGTCCAGTTCAGGACGGGATGCGCGGCTACCGGACACACCCTGGTCGGTGTAGACCTTCTCCACTCCCGCCGCCGCGAGGGCACGGTGTTGGAGGTCGGCGTTCTGGTCAGCGGTGCTCACACGCGCGTATCCGATCAGCATGTGGTCACCGTCCCGTATCCGTCCGACAGTCCCGATACGGGAAACTCGTTGCGGGACAGGGTTTCAGGAACCCAAACGTTAAGGTCAGCACAACACCACCGCGCAGCGTGACGCTGTGCCTGAACTAAACCGTTGTGGGACACCATGATTAGCTTCCTTCCTGTTTCGTGAGCAGTACTTCGCGGCGTTCCCCGATCCTCGCCACCATGCGTGTCCAGCCGTCTGATCGTCCACCAGCACCGAGGACACGGATAACAACACCCGCCAGCAGCGGGATGTCGTCAGGGTCGCGCAGCAGTCCCCGTTCACGCCGCGCAGCGTTGATGAGTTCCTCGTCCCCCGTCCACCAGCCATCGGCACCGCCCCGCCAGGAGGTCACCTGTACCCACGCCAGGTATCGCCCATCCGCCGTTCGCCCGGTGAGCAAGTGCCCGTAGGACTCGTCATCCTCATCAAGGGGATCGCACTCGGTGACGGTCTCCGACTTCGGCGACCAACGAGCGGCGTCCGTCCAGGAGAAGTTGTCAGTCATCGAAACGGACGGTCAGTGTCCAGGTATCCGTCGTGACGGTCACGCGGCTGGTACATGGGACACGGAAGTTCAACGTCACGAGGTCTACGTCCAGGGGCAGCTCCAACGCGGCGCGCAGCGCGGGCATGTTCATGGTTCCGTCTGGGTACAAGAAGCGTCCCCGCACCGAGACGTTGCCGAAGGTGACGGTCACTACTGGACTCATTCAGGTCTCCTCACGGTCGTTCCAACGGTGATCTTGTCCAGTCCCTGAGCAGCCGCCAGGATGATCTCCACGTACTCGACAGCGGCGGTGTTCGGGTCGATGTCCGTGTCCCCACCCGTCTCCACCAGGAACGCGGCGACACGCAACGGCGGGTTGTTCAGGCTGAGTTCCCGGGCGTAGTCAGCGCAGGCACCAGTCCACTGGTCGCCGTCCCACTCCGCGATGACGGCGTTGTCGCGGTCGAGGATCTCGGTCGGCTTCATCGGACTGGCTCCACCAGGTCGAGCTTGATGGTGAACTCCGGACAGCTCAGCAACACCACGGGTCGCCAGGACAGTTGGCGGGTCACCTCTTCGCAGACCTTCAGGTACAGGCGCTCATCAGCCAGGTAGTGCAGGAGTCCCAGCTCGGACGCGGCTTCCTCTATCCCGCAGCAGAGGACAGGGGTCGGGTTTCCCGCGTTCAGATAATCCCCTGTGGCTGTTCGTGTCTCACCATCGGGCAGCGTGACGGTCACCGTGCACCACACGAACTCCTCGGCGTCATCGGTGTACGCGGCGGGGTCGTACCGCAGGGTTTCAGACACGCTCCACCACCACGGTTCCGTACTCGCCCATCGCCACCTCGGCTTCGGAGTCGGACAGGAGTTGGTAGCAGACCGCGTAAAGCAGCCGGTAAACAAACACGTCCGTGAACCAATCAACGGGAAGGTCGGCGTTCGCCGCAGCGTCCAGGAGGTCGTCAGGTGTGAGATCCCGCAGCGTGTGGAACATGGGAGGGGTGTCCCCGTTCAGGTACCAGGTGAGGCAGTACATCAGCGGTTCCCCTCGCTCCGCGCCTTCGCGGTGAGGGCAAGGACAGCCAGCACACCCAGCGTTGCGGCAACCAGGAACAGGACATGTTCAGGACTGAAACCCTCTCCCGCGCTGGCGATTCCGAGTATGATCAGAGATCCCACGATGAGCGCGGCGTTCCTGTACGGCTTCATCCCCTGATCGTCGCTCCGCTGTCCGACAGCTTCCAGCACCATTTCGGGACTCGCTGTTCAGGCTTGGTTAACGTCGTCGGGCGGCGTGATCCGCTCGATGCGCCGAACCTCGGTGGACAACCGCGTCTGCACCTGGTCGACGGTGTCGTCCAACTCCACGTAGAAGGACTCGCCCACCTTGGGGAAGCGCTTCACGCACCAAATTGGTTGCGGGACACCATCGCCCTGGAAATTTCCGCGCCCCTTGCCAGGGCGGCGTTCGTAAGTCCAGGCGTCCAAGTCCCACACATGGGTAGACCCTTGGGTGGTCACCAGCCAGCGCCCACCCATCTCGGCTGTGAGTTCCTGGACGGTTTCGGTCTCGGCTTCGCTCATGGGAACGAGCTTCACTCCGCGCGGCTGCTCCAGTCCAGCTGAAAAGGGACGTGACGGAAGCGCTGCGCGGGGCTGTTCAGAGCTGATTAACGAAGTCGGGCGGCGTGGTGATGCCCACGGGAATGCCTAGGAGTGTGCCCGCCTGGCGGGCATCGGGGCTCGTCCCTCGGGCTTACACCGCAGCCAGCAAGTCCAACGGGTCACCGCTCACCTCTGGCGCGTCGGGAGCGGGCTCCCCAACCACAGGAGCTGGCGGCTGAACCTGTTCCGTCACTGGCGCGGGTGGCTGTTCAGCGGCGGGAGCTGGCGGCGGAACCACTGGCGCAGCGCCAGGTGCTGGTGCGGAAGCATCAGCCGTCTCCAGGCGGAAGATGCCGTGCCCAGCTTCGCCAACCTTCGCAACGTCCTCGACAGGCTTGATCTCGCCGCTTTCCATGAGGACTTCACCGTTCCCGATGCTGACGCCTGTTCCGTCCGCGCCCTTCACGATGTCACCCGGAGACACGTCCATTGGCGGGACGGGAGTGCCGATGTCCTGTCCCATCGGTGGGAGCGTGAAGCCTGCCTTGTCCGCCGCTGCGTAGAGGCTGACGGGGTTCTCCGGGTTGGACGCCAACATCTCCCGGACAAGCGCCGCGTGCTGTTCCGTTGGGAACGTCACCTGGCGTCCATCAGGGAGTTCCACCGTCCGCTTCTGCTCATCAGTAGGCTCAGCGGGAGCGTCTCCGTCAGTGACGGGCGCGGCGGCGTCATCGGTGACCACTTCACCATCGGACGTGTCGTCTTTGGTGTCGTCCACGGACTTGTCCACCGTCTCAGGATCAGTCACCGCGTGGTCGGACTTGTCAGAAGTGTCCGTGTCCTCGCCCAGGGGGTCGGTGCTGGCGTCGTCGTCAGACGGAACCTCGGTTCCCTCGAACAGCTCAGGCTGCGCGGTTGGTTCGTTCCCCATCAGCTGGTCGAAGGACTGAGGGGTCATCGAGCTTGTTGGCGTAGTCGGCGTGCTGGACATCGGTGACGTGCCCAGGGGGCTGGACATAGATGGCATGCTGGGGGTCTGAACATTGCCCAGGGGGCTGCTCATGCTGGGGGTCTGAACATTGCCCAGTGGGCTGGTTGGTGTAGCCGTACTCGGCGTATCGCCCAGGGGGCTGATGGGTGTGTCCGTGGACGGTGACGTACCCAGGGGGCTGGAGACAATATCCGTGAGCTTGCCCAGGGGGTCGAGGTCGTCGCCAGGAAGGCTATCGGGAAGAATCCCGGTAACTTTGTCCCACATGTCCCCGATGGTGTCCTTGGCGCGGTCGAAGACGGACTCCCCGCGTGTCCCACCGAAGTCGTC
>JAGQSZ010000151.1 GCA_020439285.1 Microthrixaceae bacterium | reverse complement strand
AAGGAAAAGAAGCACCGCATCGAGGACGCTCTTTCCGCTACTCGTGCAGCCATCGAGGAAGGCATCGTCGCTGGCGGCGGTACCGCACTTGTTCGTGCCAAGACCAACGTCGCCAAGGCACTCGAGGACCTCAACGGTGACGAGCGTACCGGTGCGAACATCGTGCTGCGTGCCCTTGACGCCCCGGCTCGACTCATCGCTGACAACGCTGGTCTCGAAGGCGCCGTTATCGTCGAGAAGCTCGAGCGTGAGTCCGGCAACGTCGGCTTCAACGCTTCCAAGGGCGAGTTCGAGGATCTCCTCAAGGCAGGCGTCATCGACCCCGCCAAGGTGACCCGCGCTGCTCTGCAGAACGCCGCTTCGATTGCTGGTCTGCTGCTCACCACAGAGGTGCTCGTGGCCGACAAGCCTGAAGAGGCAGCTGCTGCAATGCCTGGCATGGATGGCATGGGAGGCATGGGCGGCATGATGTGATCAGCTTCTGCTGATTATTCAGTCGCTGGGAGGGCCGGAGCGATCCGGCCCTCTCGCCGTTTTCGGCCCCTGGGCGAGCGCCATGGGTAAATCGAACCAGTCAGGGCCAAAACCCTCAGGAATGCAGTGGCACGGCCCGATAGGTGATGTAGACCCATGGGTCCTGATTCAACATGGCCGACAAGATCGATGTTCCCAACAGGGACGACCTTCTGAGTGATCCCCGACTCACGATGCTCCTTGATGCATCCGTGGACGCAATTGTTGTGCTCGGAAACAACCTTGAGATCCTGTGGGCCAACCCGGGGACCGAACGCTTGCTCGGCTGGCCGCTCGAAGAGTTCAAGTCGATGGACATCTTGAGCCTGTTGCATCCCGATGACTTGGAACAGTCCGCCGTGATGCTCGACCGGATGATGGGCGGAATCGAGGATGACCCGCCGAGGTTCGCCCGACTCAAGACGTCCAACGGATCACAGGTCTGGGTCGAGATAATGGGCTCCGACCTCCGTGATGTTCCCGGTATTGACGGAATCGTGCTGACAGCGCGAGACATCACCAATCGGTTCGAACTCGAAGAAGCACTTCGTGGCTCGCAGCGCCGGTTCGAATCTCTGGTCCGCCACAGCAATGATGGGATCGTCGTTCTCGACGAGGAGATGCGGCTGACATATGTCAGTCCGGCAGTAGAGATCCTGACCGGGTACTCGCCGGATTCGATCCTTGGAGCCGATGCTTCGACAGTTGTCATGGAGCCACAGCGGACCGAACTCGTGGCAGCGTTCGACCGAGTACTCAGCTCGGCGGACGTGCTCGAATCCCTTCGAGTTCGCGTCAAGGTCCAATCGGGTGACCTGCGATGGTTCGAAGTGCGGGTCTCCAACCGTATTCATGATCCCGATGTGGCGGGAGTGATCGCGAACCTGCGTGACATCACCGACATGGTGATCGCCGAGGTCGAAGCCAGCCAGCTCACTGAGATATTCGACCTTACCGATGACCTGGTCATAGTCGTCAACGATCAATCGGTGCTGCAGTACATGAACCCGGCGTTCGCCCGGTTCCTCGGGTTGTCAGATGAAGAGATCCCGATCGGATCGGTCTGGAAGCAGACCATCGACGTGTCGAATCACGATGATGACTGCATCTTCGGAGATGGGCAGCGACGGTGGGCGACCGACGTCATGTTCACCCGTGGAGACGGTGTCCAGGTTCCATTCGCCCTACAAGTGATTGCGCACCATGACGTCGAGGGGGCTGTTTGTAGGTATTCGGCCGTTGCGCACGACATATCTGAACGGTATCGACTTGCCGAATCGCTCCGTAAGCAGGCACGCCATGACCCTCTGACGGGGTTGCCGAACAGGGTGCTGTTGGAACAACGGATGCGTCAGATCGGTGATCGGGACAACGACGCTTCCCACAACTTGGCGTTGCTGTTCATCGACCTGGATCACTTCAAGGTGATCAACGACAGTTTGGGGCACGAGTTCGGCGACAAGCTGCTCAGGGCGGTAGCGGACCGACTCGTCACCTTGGTTCGCCCCCAGGACACCGTGGCCCGTTTCGGCGGTGACGAATTCGTCGTTCTCTGTGATGGCCTTGCGTCCGGCGAAAGTGCGACCAGCATCGCCCGGCGAGTGACTGAGTCGATGATGGAGCCCGTCCTCGTAGATGGCAATCCAGTTCACGTGAGCGTTTCAGTGGGGATCGCTGAATCTGAGTGCATCGGACGGTCGTGCGATCCGGGGGCTCTGGTGCGCGACGCGGACACAGCCATGTATCAGGCGAAGTCCGAGGGTCGCGGCCGGGTCGTGGTCTTCGACGAACACCTGCGCCGCAGAGCAGTTGAGCGCCAGAGCATCGAAATCGCGCTGAGGAACGCGACCGTCGATGGTTCCCTCGAGCTGCACTATCAGCCGATCGTCGAGATGGAATCGGGTCGACTGGTCACCATGGAAGCGCTCATACGATGGAATCGCGATGGCGAACTCATTAGCCCCGACGACTTCATTCCTGTCGCCGAAGAGACAGGACTCATCGTGCCGATCGGGGCATGGGTACTCAACACCGCGTGCGAGCACTTGGCTCGATGCCAGGCGATGCCTGGCTGGCAAGACCTGCGGATGTCGGTCAATGTCTCTGCCCGGCAACTCCATAGCGATGGACTGGTCGACCTGGTTTCCGCTGCGTTGGCTCGGACAGGAGTGTCGGCCGAGTCATTGATGTTGGAGATCACCGAATCGGTTCTGCTCGAAGACATCGACCGCGTAGCGGTCTACTTGGATGACCTGCGGAGTCTTGGTGTTCACTTCGCTATTGATGATTTCGGAACCGGGTTCTCCTCGTTGACCTATCTGGACCGATTGCCAGCAGACGTGGTCAAACTGGACCGTACGTTCCTCGAATCCGCCGCGTCGGACAGGGACCGCAACAGACTCGTAGCCGGTGTAGTAGGGCTGATCCGCACGATCGAGTTGTCCTGCGTCGCCGAGGGGATCGAATCAGAAGAGCAGTATCAACTGCTCGCCGGACTCGGCTGTGCACGTGGCCAGGGCTATTACATCTCCCGTCCACTTCAACATGATGATGTGATCCGACGCCTAGGCGAACTCCGGGCGTCTGAACCGTGGCCCAGAGGACAGTGGGAAACACCGACGTCGACACACAACCTATGGTTGGACGCATCGACGATCAGCCTGAGCAGTTAGAACGTGGAGGAGCCCAGGTCATCCCTCGCCCAACTCTGTGGCGGCCGGGACATGGTGCCCCATGGGCAGGGCTGGATTCGCCTGAGTCACTGATCACACCGGATCGGGTACGAGCAGCTGTGCCCAAGGGGCGCTCAGGTATTGAGTCGCCGGTCAAAGAACTCGGAGCCAAGCAGTTCGCAGTTCTGGTTCCGGTTTATGGCGAAGGTAAGGACATGACGGTTGTGCTGACGCGGCGCGCGGGGTCACTGCGGACCCACAGCGGCGAGGTGAGTTTCCCCGGAGGTCGAGCTGAGCCGGGCGAGGATGCAATCCAGACGGCGCTGCGAGAAGCCAACGAAGAAGTCGGACTCGACCCCTACTCGGTGGAGACGCTCGGGGAACTCGATCACCTGACAACGGTGACGCGACGCGCGTACATCGTCCCGGTCGTGGGTCTACTCGATGGGCCGCCGAGTGGGCCGGTCAACGCAGCAGAAGTCGACAAGGAACTGCACGTGCCGGTTACCGAACTGCTCCGCCCGGATGTGTTCCGTGAAGAGCTGTGGGGGACGAGCGAGTTCAACCGCCCGGTCTATTTCTTCGAGCTCTATGGCGACACCGTCTGGGGTGCGACCGCCGCCCTGTTACGTCAGTTCTTGGCGATGGTTACCGGAACCGACCCTGGTGACGGCGTTGCCATCGACCCGGCTCGGGGCATGGATGCGATGCATTTCGATCTCTACCGTGACGGTATGGACGGAGTGGTCTGAGCTGATCAGATCTGATCTGATCAGCGCCTCGGCCGGGGCGGTCAAAGGTCAAACGATGTGGCGAGCGTCGAAGGCCTGCCAAAGAGCGGTGCGAACTACGCGGTTGTCGCGCAGCAACTCCAGACCCAGTAGGGCTCGCGAGGAGTCCTCGGTGAAAGTGGAGACGCGACGGTCATGTATCTCGAGAAGTCGTTGGCGTTGGGAGTCATCGAGCAGATGGAAGGGGAGTCGGATGACAGCCTCGCCGGCGGTCTCGATGAAATCGGCCAGATCGAGAAGAGCTGACCTTGCAGCGTCGCCTCGTTCGGGGTCTGCCGCTAGGTGAGCGAGCAGGTTGAAAGCGAGCGCGAACATATCTGGCCAGCGGTCCCGGCTTGCGATCTGCCCGGAGTGGTGCAGGTCAGGTGAGATCGAGTCACGGAGCGCATCAGCGAAACCCAACCGGTGAGCCGACCGAAGGGTTATCTCAACCGCGCGATGCAGCCTGAAAATGGAGCGGTGCGAAAACACGCCGCCTCCACACAGCCCACGAAGCTCATCGAGTGCGAACGGGTCACCTCCGAGTGCACGGGCCTCGATTCGTTCGAGCATCACTTCGAGTTCGTGCATCCAGGTCCTGGCAAGGTTCTCTCCCTCGATCCAGGCGTCGAAGTATTCGATCAGAACGGGGTCCCTGACCTCGGGCCGATTGGCGAGTGCGGCGACGGCTTCCCGTGCGTAATCGGTGAGCAGAGATGCTTCGTCCGGCGGGGCTGCGGAGAAGTGGATGTACAGGCTTAGCGTTCCCTCGATTGACCGAAGGGTCTCATCGACATTGGAGCTTCCACAGCCATGAGAATCGACGATCTGGTCGATTCTCGACGCGGCCAACTCAAGATTCAGTAACTCCACATCTGCATTGATGTCGTCCACAGCAACCTCCCACCAAGCGCACTAGCGACGATACATGTTGATCTCGCAGTGTTGGCCTCGGGTCTACTGCGGCGACGGGTCGCCGTGATGATCTAGGCAGCTGCCCCACGAATCAGACGTCCAGGCCTTGCCCCCGTGTCCTCGTCGTTCTCACGAACGACTTCTCCCGAGACCATGGTCGCCCGGTAGCCGGTCGCGCCTTGCATGATCCGGCTCGCCCCTGTTGGCAGATCCCAACGGAGCTCCGGCGCATGGATCGTCAGATTGGGCAGGTCGATGACGTTGATATCGGCGACCATTCCCGGGGCTATGACTCCCCGATCCGAGAATCCGTATAGCTCGGCGTTGTTCTGGGTCAATTTGTTGACCATCAACTCGATCGGCAGTTGCTCGCCTGCGGTGCGGTCCCGACACCAATGAGTCAGATGGAAAGTCGTGACCGAACAATCGGAGATCAGGTTCACATGCGCTCCGGCGTCGGAGAGTCCAGTGACGCTGTGGGGAGCGAGCATCATCTCACGACAGGTGTCCAGGTTCCCTCCGACGAAGTTGGAACCCAGCACCGCGTAGAACGCCTTGCCGTCGTCGTCGAGCAGTCGGTCATACATGAACTCGAGCGGGTCGATGCCAGCAGCCATGGCCTGGGCATAGACGGACTGATCGAACGACGGCTCGTAGTCGACCGGTGCGCTCAACGGGAAGGTGAGTGGCAGTCCAATGGCGAACAGCCCAGCGATGTTGGTTGCAAGATTCGCTCCTTCACGGTCGTCCGGGTCGCCCAGGATTGCTTCACGAACTTCGGGAGTTCGCATCGCTGCTACTCGTTCGGCCAGCGGGAGGTCGGCGATTGCTCGATAGGAAGGACGGCGCATGAACACGTGGTAGGTGTCCAGACTGGTCATGATCGTGACCGACCGGGGGATGCACTGCGGGCGTAGGTTTGCCCCTCGTTCGTTGGCCGCAGCGGATTCGTCCATAACAAGTCGCCAATGGTTCGGGTCCTCGAAGAGTTGGGCGACTGTGAAGGTGACCGGGCGTCCGCTTACCTTGGACATGCGCTCGAGAAGCGGCACCTCTTCAAGCGGTTTGGCGCGTTCACCGCCGAGTGCTGGTAGCAAGCCGATGGTTCCGGCGACGATCGCTTCGATCACACCGTGGCCGGAGCGACCGACTGCTTCGGCGATCGCTTCGAGTTCCTCGATGGGAGCGAAAGTGCCCGGCACGGGCGGCCCTGACTTGGCTCGGTGCCCGATGGTGCGAGACGTCGTGAATCCAACAGCGCCCGCAGCGAAAGCCTCCTCGGTCAGCTTGGCCATCAACACCAGGTCATCAGCAGTGGCGTCCTCATTGGCAGCACCGCGTTCACCCATCACATAGAAACGGAGTGAGCCGTGGGGAAGTTGAGCGGCGATATTCGTCGCGTAACTGCGGCTGTCCAGGACGTCGAGGTATTCCCCGAACGACTCCCACGCACCCCATGGCATTCCGTCGAACAGAGCAGTACCGGGAATGTCCTCGACCCCTTCCATCAAGTCGATAAGTGCGTCGGTGTCGGTGG
Source organism: Microthrixaceae bacterium (assembly GCA_020439285.1). Taxonomy (GTDB): domain Bacteria; phylum Actinomycetota; class Acidimicrobiia; order Acidimicrobiales; family Microtrichaceae; genus JAGQSZ01. The sequence continues at coordinate 298 of JAGQSZ010000151.1, read as the reverse complement.
GGTGTGCAGGTGCGAAACCAACGCCGCAGTTTCCCATCACCACGGTTGTTACACCGTTGGAAGACGATGGTTCGAGCCGGTCATCCCAGGTGACCTGACCGTCGTAGTGGGTATGAACATCGATGAAACCCGGAGTGACGATGCAACCCTGAGCATCGATGTAGCGGTGTGCAGGACCGTCGATCGATGCCGCCACTTCGACCACTCGTCCGTCGGTAATTGCGACGTCCGCGTCAAAGGGTGCCGAGCCCGTTCCATCAACGACGGTTCCATTACGAATGATTGTGTCGAACACGAC
>JAGQSZ010000150.1 GCA_020439285.1 Microthrixaceae bacterium | reverse complement strand
GTCCCAGCTATCAGCCGTCACGCCCTCGAAGGCCGTGCCGTCGAGGCTGGGGTCGACGGTCAACTGGTCGAGCCGTCGCCTCGCGAGCAGGAGGCGAGCGTGGACTGGATCCTGCGCGGCGAGGAACTGCGCACGGTTGATTCGCTGCGCGCCGTAGTCCGCGGCGAGGTCGGCGAGGAACTGTTCGTCGGCATCGATCGACGCCACTAACTGGTGAGCGTCGCCGCCGGCACGACGAGCGCGTGCAGCGGCGATGTCGGTGTGTTCGAGCGCGGCGAGCACGTAGTCGACGACGATCTGCTCGACGTAGTCGGCCTTCACCGTGTTGGAGCCGCAACCGTGCCTGTTCGCCTTGTCGCACGCGATCGTCCGGCGGGGAGGACGTTGGCCCGGCTTGAGCGTCTTGTCCATGCGCACGCTGACGGCGGCCATCACCGATCCGCACTCGGCGCACCGGCACATCCCGGCGAGGAGGTTGACCTTCGGTCGGCGACCGATGGGCGCGTGTGCGAGGCGGGAACGCACCTGCGCCCACGTCGCACGGTCGACGATCGGCTCCCAGTTCGCCTCGCCGACCACCTCTCCCTTCGACTCCCGTAGCCCCGCAATGCGTCCCGATCTCAGGACCATGCCGAGCGAGCCCGGCCGCCACTTCTTGCCATGCGCTGATGGGATGCCGCGCTCGTTGAAGTCGACGACGATCGACGCGAGCGACTGCCCACCCAGCACGCGCGCGGCGGCTTCCCGAACCACGTCTGCCTCCTCTGGCACGACCTCGATCTGGCCCTGTGCCACTCGCCGATAGCCGTAGGAGCGGCCGCCGCCGTGGGCGTTGCCGCGCTCTGCGTTCTGGTGGTGCTTGGCGCTGACACGCTCGCCGATGCGAGCGGACTCGTGCTCGGCCGCCGCGCCGAGGACCTGCGCGGTGAACCGGCCGCTGGCCGTGTTCAGGTCGACGTGGCCAGCGGCGACCGTGCGGATCTCGACGCCGGCGGAAGCGACCACCTTGGTCAGTTCGACGAGGTCAGCGAGCCGTCGGTAGAGCCGGTCGGGATGGTACGCAACGATCACGTCGATCTCGCGACGGCGGACGAGGTCGAGCAGGCGCTCGTACTCCGGACGGCACGCACCGGAGTAGGCGCTCAGGTCGTTGTCGATGAGCACCTCGTCGATGCTCCAGCCCTCCACCTCGGCCAGGTGGCGGCAGGCGTCGATCTGTCGGCCGACTCCCGCCGCCTCGCCGACCTTGTCCAACGAGATCCGGGCGTAGATCGCAGCACGCCCGAACAGCGTTCCTGTCCCTGTGCGGGCGTTCGACTGTCGCTTCGCCGTCATTCGCTGCGCTGGCTCCTCGGGTGCTCGGGACTCCCTTCTGAAGTCCCACCTGTGGGAGCTGCTCAGCGCGACGTGATTACCGCAGAAATTTTGAGGTGGTGTTGTCAGCGAGCACCTTGCCTCCGGTCTGACACGAAGCGCAGTAGTCAACCTCGTAGGCGTTGTAGGTGACAGACCTGATCACTTCTCCGCACCGCGGACATGGTCCACCCGCTCGATGATGAACGTTGGCGGGCCGATCTGCTGACTTCGACATCTCCGCACGGGACCGCTCGAATACCAGAGCATCCTCGATTGCTCCGTGGATTGCTTCGAGCAGGCGGGAGGTCGCATCATCATCGAGTGAACGTGTCATGGCGAAGGGTGATAGTTGTGCCCGGAAACAGATTTCGTTCGCGAGCAACCTTCCGAGGCCGGCAATGCCGTGTTGATCCCGCAGGAACCCGTGCAGCCGCTGGTTCTTTGCTCCAAGGGCGGTTCGTAGTTGATCGAGCGTCACGGAGTCCGCCTCGACTCCTAGGCCAGTGAGCGGCTCCACCAGGTTGCCACCGTCGACGCTTTCGTCACCATCACCGGCGAGCGGATCACCTTCCAACACCCAGATCCCGGCCTTCCGCTCCCTTCCTGCCTCGGTCAACAACAAAGCCGAGCCGTCCTCGAAGGTCCAACGAGCCAAACCATTACGCGGTTTGGCTGACTTCTTCTCGTCAGGGATCAGCCGACCGGCCTGCATCAGATGGATGACGAATGTCACTTGGGGATTGCCTTGGGCGAAGGTCATCAACATGAACTTGCCACGACGCCCGACATGATCGAGGGTCAGGCCGATGGCTTCGTCAGGACGGGGAGAGTACGTCCGTAACACCGAGAAAGACAGGGGCGTGAAGCCGCTCAGCACACGGCCGACGAAGGTCTCGCCCAACCGTTCGACGTGGGCCTGCACCTCGGGCAACTCGGGCATGGGACGACGCTAGTCAGCACAGGTGAGCGAAGTGGCTCAGTACTCGGTTTGTTCCCGGAGCTTGCCCAGGGCGTCGTCCAGTCCGTCGATCAGCCTGTACTGATTTACGAGAACGGTCACGTCGCCTCCCACCTTGAGCCGGCCCTGCATGAAGGCTGCTTGGGCTGACAGCTCGCCTTGGGCGATCTGCGAGGCGGTGTCGTAGTCCAAGGAGAAGCTGGTCGGAGCGTCACGGTGTGGACCCGGCTCGACGCTCGACGCGCCGTCGCGAAAGACCAGCCCGTAGGTGACCTTGCCAGAGGGAGCGCCGGTCACCTCATAGGCGATCGCCACGTCCTGGCCCTCGGAAGCCTTGCGGAGTTCGTTGCTGGCGGAGACCGCTTCGTTTGCTGCAGCTAGCCACTCGTCACTCAGGTACTGGATCACGTTCCAAAGATAGCCCGCCAGCAATATGTCAGACTTCAGCGCATGGCAGCACCCGACCCGAAAGACGAGTACCGACACGTTCCTGACTCGGAACCGCTATGGAACGAGAGCTACTACCTGGACTTCTTCAACGAGGATCTGAGCCTTGGTGGTTACGTTCGGATCGGGTTCCTGCCGAATCTAAACAGGGTCTGGTACTGGGCGTGTCTGGTCGGGGCCGATCGACGGTTGGTGACTGTCATAGATCACGAGGTGCCGCTGCCAAGGTCTGATTTATCGCTCGATATCCGTCACGATTCGTTGTGGGCCGATCACACGATCGAAGACCCGCTCAAACACATGTCGATCAACCTCGAGTCATTCGCAGTTCAACTCGATGACCCTGCAGATACCTACGGCGATATGCGTGGCGAGGTGATCCCTTTCGGCTTCGAACTCGACTACTTCACTGATCGTGCTGCGTATCTGTGGCCACCGGTTACTCCCCGATACGAGATCCCGTGCCGTGTCCACGGTCAGATCAGCATCGGTACCGAGACCATCCCATTCGACGGGTGGGGTCAACGTGACCATTCGTGGGGTTCGGCCCGTGACTGGTGGGCTATGGCGTGGACATGGTCTGCTGGGCGTCTCGATGATGGGACTCGCTGGCACTGCTCGGGTGGTTTCACCGGAGCCGGCGATTTCGGAGTGGGATACATCCTGGATGCCGATTCGCCGGCAGAAGGGGCGGAGTTCCGGGAGTTCTACGAGATCCCGGTCAGCTGCACCGATGGCCGCGAGGGCCTGTTCGAGGCGTCAACCCACACCATCGGCGATTTGGCCGTGGACTTCACCCCAGTTGCGTTCTCACCGGTCCTGTTAGAACACGACGACGGTCGGCAATCCCGCTTCCCCCGTGCATTGGCAAAGGTCAGGACCAATGATGGGCGAACTGGGGCGGGTTGGATCGAATGGAACCAGCCTCCGATCTAGGCCGAGAGCCATGCCCGCCGCGACTTTTGTGGAGTTCGCGCTGGCCACCAACGCGAACTCCACAAAAGTTTGCGCCAAAGGCGGCCGGCGCCCGCAACGGCCAGCCAAACCCTACGGCTGAGTCACCTCAAGACTCTCGGGCGACACCATGATCGATGACGCATCGACGAACTCGAAGTCGTCGGTGGTGAGCGTCTGAAGCGTGCGCAGATCGTCCTGATCCCAACGGCGGTCGGCAGTGCCCCTCATGCGGAAGCCCGGCCCCGTGTCCGAAATGAGGATTCCATACCGCTGGGCCGCGGTGGCGACAACCTTCGCCTGGGGTCCGAGCTTTGAGAGGTCAGCGTCTTTGCGCAACCTCATCCAGCCACCCATCGGAGGCGCATCGGGATCGGTTGACGTGCCGTCGCTGCTCTTCGCTGGCCAGATCAGACGCCCCTTGGCGCTGATCTCTAACATCCCGAGGATCATGTGGTTCACCGAACCTGCTGCGACCTCTTCGTAGCGCACGACACCTGGCAGTAGCGGAAGCCCGGCGACGATGGTGGATCCGTCGGGGTAGTCCAGACTGTCCATCGACCAGGTGCCGCCCGCTCCTGCCTCCCAGCGGGTGAACCAGCGGCGCAATGCGATCAGCTCCCAGGACCGCCGTTGTTTGGTGTCGATCGCCAGGTAGTGCTGGTCGTTTCCGTAGTTGGGCAGCCCTTCGATCAAAGGCGGGTCGCCTATCGGATACGGACCTTTGAAGGACACATCCGGATACTCGGTGAGTGTGACATCCACGCGCTTGGTCGAGTCGTCGACCACGTTGAATGGCATACCAGCCACGTTGCCCAAGTACGGGTTGCCGCCAAAGGGTGCTACTAGAGGCATTGACTTGAGCGATGAAATCCACCGCTTGCTGTTAGCCGCAACCGGAAGATCATCAATCGGGCGGTAGAACAGCGAGTTCGATGGCAACAGCTGGTCTGGCAGTTCAGGGAACTCTGGGGTCTCGAACTTGGGTGGCCATGACAGCACTGTGGCGACCAACCCGACGATCGCGATGGTTGCGAGAACAACCAATGGTTTGGACACAATCCTGCTGTCGAGTCGGATCCCCTTGTGGCGAATCAGTCGCGACACCACGATCGCGACCAGTCCGATCACCCCTACGGCGAGCGCGACTCGCGAGAGTCCAGCGATAAGAAAATCCGAACCCGGAATCAACAAGTCAGAACGAAACATGTTGATCCGGTCGATTCGAGTGGCCTAGCGGACTTTGCAGACCCAACTGGCCCGACGTCCCCAGCGAACCCGAGGGCGTGACAGCCAGCGAGACTCAGCCGATCTTCTTTTGACCCAGACGGCGACGGTTCGCCCACTTGGCCTTCAGATAGTCACGGTTCAGCATGGCGATGAAGTCGATCGAGATCTCCTTCGGGCAGGCTTCCTGGCACTCACCGTGGTTGGTGCAGGATCCGAAGAACTCCTCCATCTTTTCCACCATGGCCTCGGAGCGTGCGTATCGCTCCGGCTGACCCTGGGGCAACATGTTCAGGTGCTGCATCTTCGCCGCAGTGAACAACTGCGCTGCCGAGTTGGGGCATGCAGCGACGCAAGCGCCACAGCCGATGCACGCAGCAGCGTCCATCGCAGCATCGGCAGCATCCTTGGGGATCGGGATGGCGTTGGCGTCCTGCGGGGCGCCGGTGTCGACAGAGATGTAACCGCCCGCTTCGACGATGCGGTCGAACGCGGCACGGTTGACGACTAGGTCCTTGACGATCGGGAACCCGGCGGCTCGCCACGGTTCTACGACGATCTCGTCGCCGTCGTTGAACTGGCGCATGTGCAACTGACATGTGGCGGTGCCCTTCTGGGGGCCATGTGCCTGACCATTGATCATCACGCCACAGGTGCCACAGATACCTTCGCGGCAGTCGTGGTCGAATGCGATCGGTTCGTGATCCTTTTCGATCAGTTCCTCGTTCACATAGTCGAGCATCTCGAGAAACGATGCGTCGTCTGCGACCGAGGTTGTGTACTCCTCGAAGTGACCTTGGTCCTTCGCCGAGTTCTGGCGCCAGATCTTGAGCTTCAGGTTGAGCATCTTTGCCATGGTGTTATTTCCTTCGTCCTGCCCGTGTCTGCGTCGTCTACTTGTAATTGCGCTGTGCGAGATGAACGTTCTCGAACACGAGCGGTTCCTTGTTCAGGACTGCGTCGCGCTGGATATCTGGGCCGCCGTACTCCCAAGCGGCGACGTACGAGAAGTTCTCGTCGTCACGCTTGGCCTCGCCCTCCTCGGTCTGACTCTCCTCACGGAAGTGACAGCCACAGGACTCGGTGCGGTGCAGGGCGTCCTTGGCCTTCAACTCCGCGAGTTCCATGAAGTCAGCAACTCGAAGTGCCTTCTCGAGCGACTGATTGAACGTCTCAGCAGAACCAAGGATCTTGACGTCTGACCAGAATGCGTCGCGGATCGCTGGGATCTCGGTGAGCGCCTCGGTGAGACCCTGCTCGTTGCGGCTCATGCCGATCTTGTCCCAGACGACCTTGCCGAGTTCACGGTGATAATGGTCCACCGAGTGCTTGCCCTTGATCGACATCAGGCGGTTGACCCGGTCGTCGGTCTCGGCGAGCGACTCCTTGAACACCGGGTGATCGGTTTCGAGTGGCGTGGTGCCCAACAGATCAGCCAGGTAGCCCGGCACTGTCGAGGGGGCCACGAAGTAGCCGTCTGCCAGACCCTGCATGAGCGCCGAAGCGCCCAGACGGTTCGCGCCATGGTCGCTGAAGTTGCACTCACCGAGTGCGAACAGCCCCGGAATCGTGGTTTGTAGGTTGTAGTCCACCCAAAGGCCACCCATCGTGTAGTGGGTAGCGGGGTAGATGCGCATCGGAACTTGGTAGGGGTTCTCACCGGTGATGCGCTCGTACATGTCGAACAGGTTGCCGTAGCGCTCCTTGATGACCTCTGCGCCGAGTCGCTCGATCGCCGAGGAGAAGTCCAGGTACACGCCGTTCTTGAGTTCGCCAACGCCTCGAC
>JAGQSZ010000149.1 GCA_020439285.1 Microthrixaceae bacterium | reverse complement strand
CGCAGCCCAGTCTGAAGTGCCCGTGAGATAGCGGTTTCGGCCACCACCGTCTTGCCCGACCCCGTTGGGGCCGACACGAGAACGTTCTCGTCGTTAGCGATGGCCTCTGCTGCTTCGAGCTGGAATCCATCGAGAGCGAACCTTCTGGAGAACGGGTCAGCCGTCATCCTCGTCGTCATCCTCGTCGCGGCCAGTTCGGCCCTTGCGCCGGTTGAACACCCTGCCGATGATGAGCGAGATCTCAAAGAAGATGTACATCGGGATCGACAGCGCCGCCAACGAGATCGGATCGCCGCTCGGGGTGATGACAGCAGCGACGATCACGATGATCATGATTATCTGGCGACGCCATTGTCCGAGTTTCTTGGGTGTTACGACGCCCATCATCATCAAGACGACCAGGACGATCGGGAAAAGGAATCCGACGCCGAACGCGAGCATCATGAACATGGCGAGCTTGACGAATTCGGTCGGGCCCGAGCGGACATCAATCTGAGCACCGGCCACACTCACCAGGAACTGGGTGGCTTGGTTCAGGGTCACATAGGCGATGAACGCACCGAGTGAGAACAAGAACATCGACGAGATCGTGAACCCGAGAGCGTACCTACGCTCCTTCTTGTAGAGACCTGGGGCGATGAACCGCCACACCTGCCACAAGATGATCGGCATCGCGAGAAATGCGCCCCCGTAGCCAGCGACCTTGAGGCGTAGGCCGAAGGTGTCGAGCAGATTCGTCGCCAGGAACTCGCACTTACCGGTTTCTTGGATCTTGATGAGAGCGTCGCAATAGGGCTTGTTTAGGACGCTCAGAAGCGTTGGGTAGAGAAACCATGCCGGGATCATCAAGATCACGACGGCACCCATGCACACCAGGAGCCGATAGCGAAGTTCGCGGAGGTGATCCGCGAGCGTCATCTCTGAACCCTGGCGCTCGGCGCCTTTGAGGATCGACGGCTTCTTCACGGTTCCTCGGACATGTCATCTACGGGTGTTGGCTCGGAGGTGGACTCGGCAGGTTCCTCGGCAGGTTCGAACTCTGATTCCGTCGCCGAGGTGGAGTCGTGTTGTGAATCGGGATCGTCTGCGGACGTCGACGGTTCGGGTTCAGACTCGCCTGAAGAGTCGACAGAGTCCGCGACACCGAGCGTGCCGTCACCTTCGATGAGCCGCTCCTGTTGTTTGTCCATTTCTGCCCGCTCGCGTGCGATCTTGTCAGCACGTTCGGCTGCCTCGGCCTCCGCTGCGAACTGAGCCAGCTTCTGACGGGGGCGTGTCGCGAGTTCGCCGAGGTCCTTGATCGGCTTCATTGCGGGGTCATCAGAGATCGAGTTGACGGTTTCTTGGAGGTCGGAGCTCAGGCTCCGGAGCTTGTTGACCATCTTGCCCAAATTGCGGGCCATGTCTGGCAGCCGTTCGGGGCCCAACACGATTAGGCCCAGAATGGCGATCATGAGGAATTCGCCGGGCGTTATGTTGAACATGGGTCGCCGTTGTCGAACTTTCCGAACGATTCGGTGGTGTTCGCCAATGTTGCTAGGGCAGATTCGAGTTCTGCGGCAGCCTCAAGCGTGGGAGTCAAGGACAACTCACGGAGGCGGGCTGCCGAGCGTTGCAAAGACGTGACTGACCACCAAACTGCAATGGTGCTCAAAGACACCAAGATTGCGGATACGAACACGAAAACCACACTAGAAACCTAGTCGCCGAATCGCTACCGCCCGAGTTCGTGGAGCTTCACGCTCTGAGAAGCTCCACCCTGGGGGAGGATCCGAGCCGGTTTGTGAGCATCCCGGGCCCTGCGAGTTGTCAGGGGTTGGTAATGGTGGCGAGTCGCTCGAACCAGTCAGAGGTGTTCAACAGTTGATGAAAATCGATCACATCATCGTGATCAATCCGCTTTCCTGACTTGGGCTCACCAAGCTCTGCTGGGAGATTCCAACGATCTTCACGCACGCCGGCTGCCAGTAGGACATCCACTACATGTTCCTCAGCGGTTCGAACCTCGATCATCCGACACACCGGGCATCTGAATAGATAGGTCGATCGGCTGTTGTCGATACAGGTGCGTACCCGAAGGTCGAGCGAACGAAGCTCGACGTCGCCACAGTCGCTACAGGTTGCGCGGATGAGAGCCATCAGATCTCCTCGTCAATGCGTTCCCGAGTAACTTCGGCCGTAACACCCCGACTATTGACCTTTCTTGTCAGATTTGGCCGGATGACCTACCGAGGAGCACCTCCAAATGTTCGAGCCGATCGCCGGACCCGCCAGACTCTTTGCCAAGGCTGGGGCGAGCACGGTTGAGGCTCCGCATTCTTTGGAGGCGTTCCGTCTGGCCAGCCGACTGGGTGCAACCGGGGTTCAGGCCAATGTGTGGATGACGGCTGACGGCGTTGTCGTTCTAGACGACTCTGGGATAGCCGGAGGGCGTCTGCGTCGTCGGCGAGTGTCTGATTCGGCCTTCGCTGACATGGGATCGCGTGCTGTGACCCTTGAAGATCTCATTGAAGACCTTGCGGCTGAACACGACCTGATGCTTGATATGAGAGCGCCGGACGCCATTGAAAAGGTTCTGTCGTTAGCGACAAAGAGTGGTGTCGCCGACCGGCTGTGGCTCGTTCACAACGATGTTTCGATCCTCGAGTCGTGGCGGTCGCTCGAACCCCAGTTGAAGCTGGTGAACTCAGTCAGATCGACTGATCTTCCAAGGGGACACGAACAACACGCAGCTCGCCTCCGTTCGCTGGATGTCGATGCCGTCGCTCTCAGCTTCGATGAGTGGACGGCGGGACATGTAGCTGTGTATCACCGGTTCACCCGGATGTCATTTGCGTTGGGCCCCCAACATGAACGCCAGATGAACGCAGTCCTAGAGATGGGTATTGACGGCATCGTCAGCGCCTATGTCGAGCAGATGGTTGACTCAGCGATGAACCACGGTGGACCTGACCGGGGATAGGTCTACAGCGGGCCGAGTCTTCCTGGCGGCCAAATCTTGAAGAATGCCCGGCCGATGATTGTCGATTCATCGATAGTCCCGAAGTAGCGGCTGTCTCCCGAGTGCATTCGGTTGTCACCCATCACCCAGAGTTGTCCTTCAGGAACATCGATCGGATTGTCCATATCAAGCGTCTCTGTCCCTTCGGGCAGGTAGGGCTCAATCAGCCGCTTCCCGTTGACGTAGACCTCACCGTCCTTGGCCATCACCGTGTCGCCCGGCAATCCGATGACCCGTTTGATCAGCTGTCCGGGTTCATCAGGTCCTGATGGTGCGAGCGGGGGCCGCTTGAACACGATCACGTCGCCGCGGTTCACGTCATGGGTGCGGTAGCTCAACTTGTTGACCACCACCCGGTCACCGACCATGAGGGTTGGTTCCATCGAGGCTGAAGGGATCTTGAACGCTTGGACCACGAACGTTTTGATCAGCACTGCTGCCAGTACCGCTACGACTATGACAACCAGCCACTCGACCATATTGCGCACCGATGCGTCGTTGGTCGAGGAACGCCGTCGAGCTGCGACAGGTGCCGAAGGAGTCGCAGAGTCTGCGTTGTCGATCGATTCAGTCATCACGAAAAACCTAACCCAGCGGAATGAATAAGCCGTGTAGCACCCGTTCTTCGCCTATTCATTCAAGCCCGTAGCGATCCAAGATCCGCTTGGCCGCACTGGATCGCATCGAGGACAGGTCCTCTCCAGTGTCTACATCGGTGACGACAGCGTCTATCGGTAGACGCAGTAATAGACGTTCTAACCAGTGTTGGGTGGATACGGGAATCTCGACGACAAGCGTCTCTGCATCGAGTTCATGTTGCGAGTCGACCGGATAGCTCCGAGCGATCCAGCCGACTTCATGGGAGCCCACGATCCTGACCGTGCGTACGCCTGTGCCCCCGGTCCGTTGTGGGTCCGTAGCGGTCGGCTCCGATGCGACTGGCTCATCGAGCAGAATTGCCGAATAGACCCGGTCCAGTCTGAATTCGCGCTCGCCCTGAGCGGTGTTGCACCAAGCACGTAGATACCAATGCCCGTTGCGGTTGGCTAGCGACCACGGGTCGATGATGCGTTCGCCGAGTTTGTCGCGCCCGAAGCTGTAATAGCTGATCTGGAGCTGCCGCCTGTTGCTCAGAGCCGTGTTGATCGTGTCCAGCGTTGAGGAGTCCACGTCCGCGAGCCGCACATCGAGTGCGCCACCAGTGTCGATGCCGAGTGAATGTTCCAGTTTGGAAATTGCCGTGGCCAATAGAGACGAATCAGTGGCGGGGCTGAGGGTCATCGACGCTTTGGCCGCGGTAAGCAGACTGAGCGCCTCGGAGTTGTTGAGCCGAAGCGGCTGGGTGAAGTAATCGCCCAACGTGACGTAGATCCGATCGTCTTCGACCAACACGTCGGCAAGGACATCGGGGGTGAAGGGATAGATGCCCACGTTGTAAAAGACGTTGTCGAGATCATCCAGCAGTGATTTGCGGTCGATCGCGAATCGGTTGCACACCTCGTCAACGGTGATCCCGGGATTGGCAACGATCCAAGGCAGTATCGACAGGATCCGCTGAACCTGTTCGGCAGCTGTCTTTCGCTTCATGGCTCTCGCCCCTCGTTGGTGACTGCGACTCTTTCGCTCAGCCATTCCACGTAGCCCTCACGTATCGAGTCGGGTTCGAGGATCTCTGCTCGTTCGAGGAGCCCGGCCATGAATGCGTACAGTCCGCTGAGACTGCGGACATCTGCTTCGACGACCACCGACGCGTCATCGCGTTGTTCGACGATTCGCAGGTCCGCATATTCCATCAAAGTCGCCTGAGCGGGCTCCTTGTCGACAAGTATGCGTGTCGTGACGACGTCACCGGTGCCTGCAGCCCAAGGAGCGGTCACCAGCGTTGAGATGCTGTTCTCGGCCGGGAACGCGTCGGGAGGACCCGATGTGATCTCGCCGTCTATCCGGTCTACTCGAAAGTTCCGCATTCCTTCCCGGTCGATGTCGAATGCGCCCAGGTACCAACGACCCCGATCGAACTCGAGAGTGAGGGGCCGCACCGAACGCAGCGCTTCTCCATATGCGAATGCGAGTACTCGTCTTTCGTTGATCGCCCCGAACAAAAGCGTCATCGTCTCCGACAGCGGTATCGAGCCCACAGCACCGGATTCTTCGCTCGATGCCTCGACTCCCCCGAGTTTCCTGAAGGTTCCTTCCACCTCGCCGACCGCGATTCCTTCGAACATCACGGCTGCGCGCGCCAACTGAAGCGCAGCTAGTTCCTCCGGGGTGAAGCCTGGATCCTTCAACGAGTAGCGCCTTTCGTCGATGGTGTAGCCAGCCTTGGATGCCTCGTGATGACCCACCGTGACTGTTTCTACCGGGACACCCAGTTCACGTAGCTCGTCCTTGTCACGCTCGAAAGCTCGGTGGAACGCTAGATCTCCCGACGGGTAACCGTCGATACGTTCCCTGATCTCTTCAGCTGTAAGGGGAACTCGACTCTCGAGAAGTGCTGCTGTCAGGTTCAACAGGCGGGCAAGCTTGGCCATCAGGACACTCCGTCGTGATCAGGGCGTGATATCGCGATGTTGGATTGTTCCGTTGTGGGGGGTTTGAGCTGATCGAGTGTGACGTCGGCACCGTGTTCGACAACGTGAGCGGCTAGCTGGCCAGCTGCGCATGCCGCAGCGAAAAACAGTTCGTCGCGCTCAACTGAACGCCCCATCGTTGTCACGTGGCCTAGCCCCGCCTGATCGAGAATCGGGACGGGGTCGGGAGCGGGCCACTCCATAACGCGAACTCCTGATAGATCAGCTACCTCTGGAGGCACCGAGGCGACTATGGGATTGCAATGAGCCAGGCGCGCTGCGGTAACGGAGTGGTGCGAGACCCCCCAGTGGCGGTCGCGTGGGTCCCCGCTCGATGCTCGTACGCACATGATCGGCACCCCGCCGGCTGCTGCGACTGCATCCAAGATGGGCGCTACTTCGATTGCGGTATTACCGAGGTCGGTGCCGGTGCCGACAACGCCGGGGCCCATGCCGACGACCACGACGTCAGCCGACAAGGCGTGCACTGCCAGACCAAGCGCCGAAGGCACAGTTACTGCTTCGACGTCACCCCCGAAGGCGTGTCCAGCGGTAATGGTGCTGGAGATGAGTTCGCGTTCCTTCATCGTTTCCACGAGGTCTGACATCGCCATGGGAAGTGAAGCTCCATCAGTCATCACATAAACGAGCTTGCGGCGTGGGACGCTCTTGGCGAACGCTGCCGCAACTGCCGCGACCTGGCTGTGTACAGAACACACCACTACCGGTATTCCGGTGATCGGATCATCGCAGCGCGGGTCGACAAGTTCTTCTGTGCCGACGTCAGCCTGCAGGCTCGTGTAGCGAATCTTCATGATGTGATCCGGTCCCGGGGCGATCAACTCGGAACGTTTCAGGTTCCAGTGCACGAAATGCCATCCACCGGTGCCAAGAGCCCGGTCAACGGCTGTCGTGTTGACGATCACGTCATCGCCGGCTTCACATTCTCCGATCAACTCGGTGAGTGCGTATGCCTTGGCGTCGCTGTGGTCTGACATCTGCAACGCGAGGCGCTGTATGCCTTCGCGTTCGGAGATGATCGAGGTGACTCTCGCTGTTCTGAAAGTGGGCAAGTCAGTTGCTCGCTATCTGGTGGCGCAGATGTTCATGGATGGGACCGGGGCGATGCGAATTCACAGCGAGGCGATCAACCGCTCGACTCTGTCATCTTGTGACACGAACGGG
>JAGQSZ010000148.1 GCA_020439285.1 Microthrixaceae bacterium | reverse complement strand
TAAAAACACCCTCTGAATCTTATAAAAGTGGAAGGACTACAATGAATCTTGTCGAGGACCCGTGGATACCTGTGTTCTTCGCCGACGGCACGGAACGGCTGGTAGGGCTTCGCGAAGCACTTGGCTGTGCTCACGAGGTGCGTGCGGTGGCGATTGAACCGGGGTTTGTCAACGTTGCTGTGTTCCGGTTGCTTCTCGCCGTCGTCCTAGATGCCTTTGGGCCGCCAGTCGATGAAGACGACTTTGTCAAACGGTGGCAGGCAGGCCAGTTCGACGCGCGGGAGCTTGACGGGTATTTGGACGACGTTCGCGATCGGTTCAATCTGTTCGACGAGTCTGCGCCGTTTGCGCAGACTGCCGGATTGAGTACGCCGAAGGGCGAAAGTAAGCCGGTCTCGCTGCTGATCGCCACTATCGCCACGGGAAACAACGTTCCCCTATTTGGTGTTCGGACTGACGCTGAGCCACCCAGGTTGTCAGCTGCGGAGGCTGCTCGGTGGCTAGTCGCGTCTCACTGCTACGACACGGCTGGAATTAAGCCTGGCGCCGAAGGCGATCCCAAAATGAAGAACGGCAAGGTGACCGCAGGTGTAGCGCCACTGGGTCAGTTCGGTGCTGTTGTTGCCCTTGGACGGACACTCTTCGAATCCCTCGTATTGAACTCGGTAATCGAGCGGCGAGGACGGGCGGCCATCGGTACGCCGGCGTGGCGGAAGCTACCAGTCGGACCTCAATGGTCTGAGGAAACGCCATCTGGACTTCTCGACTGGCTGACATTTCAGGCTAGGCGCGTCCGATTCGTGCGTGACGAGGAGAGCGACTCCAATGGAGAAGGAGCAGTCTCGAGGGTTGTGCTGACCGCAGGAGACAAGCCAACTCGAATCCCCGAGTTTGAGCCCCACGCGACGTGGCGGGCGGTGAGGAACCCCAAGCCCGAAGACCCACCGTTCCGGCCCGTCAGGCATCGTTCGGATTGGACCGCTTGGCAAGGGCTCGCTGCGCTGCTGGCGATAGCAGATGACGGGAGCAACAGCGGCTTAACCTCCTCGCCGGTCTTGCGACAGATCGGGGCTTTGGCCGCCTATGGGGATCTGGCGGACGACTATCCCCTTGAGGTGATGATCGCGGGAGTTGAGTACGGAAACATGCAGGCGGTCGTTGAGAACACAATCGAGGACCGAATCCCACTGTCGGTGGTGGCGCTCCGAGGAGATGCCGCGTTGCGTCAATTCCTCTTGGACGTGGTGGTAAGTCATGAGGGTCTCGCCAATGCTCTGAACGACCTTGATCGGGATTTACGAGATATCCACAGCGCCGAGCCGATTCCCTGGGATAAGGGTCAGCGTCTCGGAGCAGTGTTCACGCACCGGATAGATCCGACAGTCCGGCGGATGCTCGGTGGTCTGCAGGCCGAGCCCGAGAAACTCGATGACGCAATAGCGATGTGGGCCAGGTTTGCCCGCCGGACTGCGCTGGACATGGGTAGCGAGCGACTCTCAGCAGTTCCCACCTCTGCATACCGGGGTGCCCGAACAACTGATGGGGCATCAACACAGACAGCGGAAGCCCCAATCGTGATGGCGGAGCGATTCTTCCGCAGTCGCGTCAACAGGGCCCTCAAGGAGTTCCAAGGGGCGGACTCCGAACTGATGTCAGAACCGAAAGAAAGGGTGCGATGAAAATGGATGAACAAGAGCTGGAAGATGCTGTGGCCAGGCGTTATCTCTGGGAGTACAAGCTGGACAATCCCCGGTACGGCCGTGCAGCATTTGCCAAAGTTCGGCGGGGAGCTGGGAGGGAACCCGGCACCGTGCCCGAGATGTGGAAGTTTCATCTCCACCTTGAAGGCGACCAGACAGACTGGCGAACCAATGCCGAGCACCACGCGCTAGTCCTTTTCGGGTTCCACCAGCAATCGTCCTCAACGAAAGTGCATCGCAAGGGCGCGTCGTTGGGGTCTGCGATCTGGCAGCTCCGGGACAGGTTTAGTTCGGATGCAGTCGACGCTCGATTTTTCCGGGCCGTCACTGCCGAAGACCTCAATGAGCTTGCGCTGCACCTACGAGGTCTAGTCACGCAGCTTCGGTCATTGGATCCAGTACCTGCGATCGACTACTCGGCGCTTGTAGAAGACCTGACCCGGTGGCAGAACCCTGCGCAGATTGACCGGATCAGACGCAAGTGGGGATCTCAGTATCACAGGGCCGGAGTTGAATCCGAGACGTCAAGAGGCGATTCGAGCTCGAAAGAAGGGGCCGGAGATTCGGGGGTATCCGCCTGATCCAACATGCCGAGAGCTGTAGTGCTGATGCTGCGGCAAGTCCACGAATTCATTTCAACAATCAAGAAGTTAACCAACTGAATCTCCAACGAGAGGAAGAAAACCAACATGAGTCAGAAGCTGTATCTCGACGTCCACATCCTTCAGGTCGTTCCCCCGTCAAATATCAACCGAGACGACACCGGATCACCTAAGCAAGCCAGATTCGGAGGCGTCGCAAGGGCCCGAGTGTCATCCCAGTCCTGGAAGAGGGCCACGCGGAAGGAGTTCTGGGAGGGAGTTGACCGTGTCGACAAGTCGACACGGACCAAGCGAGTGCATGAGGTCTTAACGTCGAGACTTGTGGAGCGCGGTTCTCTTGAGCCTGAGGTGGCTGCAAGAGTGGCGACGGTAGTACTTGGAGAGCTTGGCCTGACCGCTGACAAGAAGCCGAAGAAGGGTGAGGCAACAACCAGCCCGGAGCTTAGCTACCTCCTGTTCTTTGGCCTACCGCAGATTGACGGGCTCGTTGACGACGTAGTCGCAACGGGTGCGGATCTTGCGTCTCTGGACGAGGCCGGTCTGAAGGCAGCACTTGCTGACGTCTCGGCCAAGGATCGTCTCTCGAACGGACATCCGCTAGATGTTGCCCTCTTCGGTCGCATGGTTGCTGACCTTGCTGCACTCAACGTTGATGCTGCTGCCCAAGTTGCTCATGCGATCTCGACTCACGCAGTGAATCCCGAGTTTGACTACTTCACTGCAGTTGATGATGAGAAGGACCCGTCGCTGGAAGGCGACCTAGGTGCGGCGATGATCGGAACTGTCGAGTTCAACTCGTCGACGCTCTACCGCTACGCAACAGTGGGCATTCATCAGTTGAGTGAGAATCTCGGAGGCTCGCTCACCGACGCAGCGGACGCCGTTGGTCGCTTTGTTGATGCGTTCGTTCGCTCGATGCCCACAGGTAAGCAGAACACGTTCGCAAACCGAACGCTGCCCAGCGTCGTCGTTGTGGCGCTCCGTAGTGACCAACCCGTGAACCTGGTGTCTGCATTTGAGAATCCCGTCACCGGTAGTCAAGGCCTTCTCGAAGTGTCGGCGCGCCGCTTGGCGGACGAGTTCCTCCGAGTCCAGGAACAATGGGCAACCGATCCGGTTGCAGTGCTCGCTAACTATTCTTCCTCGCTTGCTCCTGAGCTCGAGGAGCCATTCGGGGCGAGCGAGCCATTCCCGAGCCTTGTCAGTCGCATTGTTGACGCTGTGAGATCCAATTCATCGGGCCAGGCAGGATCATGAGCTCGTTGTCCACAATGGTCCTGAGACTCGCAGGTCCGTTGCAGTCGTGGGGGAGTGTCAGCCAATTCAATCGTCGAGAGACCGACCCCGAGCCCACAAAGTCAGCGGTGATCGGCCTTCTTGCCGCCGCAGACGGTCGCCGTCGTGAGGACCCGCTAGAAGATCTGCTGAAGCTTAGGTTCGCTGTCCGCGTTGACCAGGCCGGGACACTGCTGCGTGATTACCACACCGTTAGTGATTTTCGGGGTGGGGATCTCCGATCATCGGAGGTCACGGCGAAGGGTGAGCAGAAGCGCAATCGGGGCAAGGCAACCGCAGTCACTGAGCGCTTCTACCTTCAAGACGCTGTCTTCGTCGTGGCACTGGAGGGGGAGAAGAGCCTGATCGAAGGTTTGTCGGCATCGATCGTTAGCCCAGGTTTCCCCCTCGCACTTGGACGTCGGTCATGCGTACCTACGCTCCCGATACTGCTCAAGAATCCGTCAGGTGGCCCGACTTGGAGCGAAGAACCCGAGGGCGTGCTGGCAACAGTTCAATGGCAGGCCGGTGTCGCTGAACGGAGACGGCATGAGCGTGACTCCCCAAGTCCTGAGACCGTGCAGCTCTCAATGACGATTGACGACCCTCTCGGTGTCGATCGACGAACGGATGTGCCGGTTTCGTTCGAGCCTAGGTCACGCGGATTCGCCACGCGATCTGTGAGTAGTCGGTGGATCTCCTGTCCAACCGGACTGAAGCCACTAGAGACTCGTGCTACCGAAGGGCGCGATGTCCACGATCCGTTCGCGCTCTTGGGGTGGTGACAATGTATCTATCTCGAATTTGGCTAAATCCCCGACGCAGCGCGACTCGTGCAGCCCTAGTCGAGTTGCAGCGGCTTCATGCAGCGGTCCTCGCTAGCTTTGCGCCGGGCAGCGATCCTGGGAGGCCATTGTGGCGTCTCGACCCAGATCCGGTCCACGGTGTCGCCCTCTTTTTGGTCAGCTCTGCTGCGCCGTCCTTAGAACATGTTGCCGAACAGTTTGGTTGGCCGTCCTGCGACACTGGCCAAGGGCTGACCAAGAACTATGACGCATTTCTGGGTTCGATAAGTACCGGCGATCAATTCGCATTTCGATTGACCGCAAATCCGACGGTGAGCATCAGCGACAGATCCAACGGGAGACGTCGCGGCCATGTCGTCCCTCTTAAGACGCGTGACGATCAACTCGCCTGGCTGGAGAAACGCTCAGCGTCCGCTGGTTTCCAGTTCGCTATCTCGGGTTCTGCCGAATCAGTCGGAGTGCCTTTGCTCCCTGATCTGAGACTTGTGAATAGAGAGCAGGTCGCATTCAGACGAGGGAGGGGAAAGGCTGACCCCAAGGTGACTATCGAGAGGGTCACATTTGAAGGTCGACTTCTCGTGACTGACGCTGACGCAATCCGGGTAGCTCTCACGTCCGGGATTGGGAGAGCCAAGGGCTACGGGTGTGGGCTGATGACTCTCGCCCCAGTTCCGGACGCGGAAGCTGTGTAGTCATGTGGTGGAAGGCAGATCCCCACGATCTCCATCGCATGGTGGACCGAGTCTCCTCACTGTATGTAGAGCGTGTTCATGTGGATCGTGATGACAACGCCGTGGTCTTTGTCAACAAAGAACGAACTGTCCGTGTTCCAGCGGCGATGGTTGGAGTGCTGCTTCTCGGGCCAGGCACCCGAGTAACACACGGAGCGATGAATCTGTTGGGCGACTCGGGTACTGCCGTTTGTTGGGTCGGCGAGCATGGAGTTCGAATGTACGCAGGAGGCCTTGGTGCTAGCCGTGGCACTCAACTCTTACAGCGGCAGGCTTTCCTAGTATCCCGCACCGCAGAGCGTCTAGGCGTGGCTCGAAAGATGTACTCGATGCGATTCCCGGGTGAGGATGTGTCGAAACTGACAATGCAGCAGTTACGAGGCCGGGAAGGCGTTCGAGTTCGTCGGATTTACAAGCGGGAGGCCGAACGGACTGGAGTTGAGTGGTCACGAAGGGAATACCGTCATGGTGATCCGGAGGGCGCTGGCGATGACGTCAACCGACTCCTGTCCGCTGGGCATGCTTGCCTATATGGGATCTGCCATGCCGTGATCGTGGGGATTGGTGTCAGCCCTGGGCTGGGCTTCGTGCACACCGGTTCCGCTGTGTCGTTTGTGCTGGATGTAGCTGATCTCTACAAGGGCGAGTTCACGATTCCGCTTGCATTCGACCTCGCAGCAAGAGGCCGGTCAGATGAGAGAGACATGCGGTTGGCCTTCCGAGATCGTTTGGTTGATGGAAAGTTGATTCAACGGATCATTCATGACATTCAGTGGCTGCTAACCGACCCGGCGTCGGGACAGGGTAATCATGAAGCCGATGACACCGAGCGGTCAGAACTGTGGGCAGGTGCAAGCGGAACTGTGCCCTCAGGTATCAATTGGGGCTCCTACGGGGTAGTCGACGATCTTCAGTTCGGGGATCATGCTGTTGTGACCGGACCTGAGGTAACTACCGAGGTTCCTCAATGACCACTGTCGTGGTGCTTCGGGCTGCACCCGAAGGCTTGCGTGGCCATCTGACTAGATGGATGGTCGAGGTAGACGCCGGTGTATTCGTTGGCAACCCTAGTAGGAGAGTTCGAGACGGCCTTTGGGAAGTGCTCTCGGAGCGCATTGGGGATGGCCAGGTCGTCATGGTTGAGCCCGCCAAGAACGAACAGAGATGGGCCGTTCGCACAGGAGGGAGAGACCGGTGGTACCCGGTCGATTTCGATGGTGTGATCCTCAGCGCTCGATTGCGTAAGAAAGATCTTCCTAGCAGTAACTCCGAAGCCTGAGGGTTTGAGTCTGTCGAGTTGGTGGAGATCGCTTTGAAGCGAGCGCCGGTGCCCGTAGACCGCGGTCAAGAAGTCTGGTCCTGAGTTGCCGGACTAAATGAAGAACTCAATTCCGGCGATAATCAGTTGTGCGTGGAGTCGTGTAGTTCGGTGCCCAAATCAATTCGCCGAAGTGAGTCAGCAGGGCGCGTAGAACCTTGAAATTTCAGTCGTTTTCAATTCTAATTGCGGCAAACGTACCCAGCATCTGTCGTCACGCCTCTACGATTCGGTAGCCTGCTCAACGAAGTGTCCGCCCCGCACACGCGGGGATCATCCTGGGTTATGGCTCACAATGGTGAGGTCACGACCGTCCGCCCCGCACACGCGGGGATCATCCTGAGCATCACAATGACTACCAAACCTCCACGGTGTCCGCC
>JAGQSZ010000147.1 GCA_020439285.1 Microthrixaceae bacterium | reverse complement strand
CCCGGCCGGCCGAGTTCCGCGGCTGGCCCATCCCAGATGTGCTGCGCTCTGGGGATCACCAAAGAGTTGATCGCTGGAGACGAGCCCAGGCGCTCGCCCGAACCATTGAACGCAGGCCCGACCTGATTGCCGCTCGGGGTGGGTTGAACGCCGAGGATCGTGCGCTTCTCGAGGAGTTCGACCTGACGGGGGATTGATCCCTCATTTTCAACTGTGGGGTCATGCGCACTACAGTTCCCTAGCCGTGATCGCGGCTCGAACTCGCCGCGCAGACCCTCGCTATTCCATGCAGGTCCAGGAGACCACCATGAACACCACAGACTTCATCGACCAGGCCAGCCTCCGCACCGACATTCCCGATTTTGGCCCCGGTGACACCCTAAACGTTCACGTGAAGGTCATCGAGGGCAATAAGGAACGTGTTCAGTTGTTCCAAGGCTTCGTTCTGAAGCGTCAGGGTGGCGGTCTGCAAGAGACGTTCACCATCCGCAAGGTCTCCTACGGCGTCGGCGTTGAGCGCACCTTCCCGGTTCACTCACCGATCATTGAGAAGATCGAGCGTGTCTCCCGCGGTGACGTCCGTCGGGCAAAGCTGTACTACCAGCGTGACCGTCGCGGTAAGGCAGCGAAGATCAAGGAACTGCGCGACTAGTTCGCCGGTCAACCTGAATTCTCAGCACTTCGGCTGACTGATCGGTCCAGCGGGCCCCACAACTTCATGCGACGGCGGACAAGTTCCGCCTTGTGTCGCGTCGGAGGGTCACTGTGGGTCAGTCACGATTTGATCCCAAACAACTCGGTCGAGCCGGTGAACAACGCGCTCGAAACTGGTATCTGTCCAACGGCTACGAGTTACTCGAAGCCAACTGGCGATGTCCCGATGGCGAAATCGACTTGATCCTCACCCGAGGGGATTGCGTCGTTTTCGCCGAGGTCAAGACCAGGACATCAGACCGTTACGGAACACCGTTTCAGGCGGTCGACTCCCGCAAACAGCGAAAGCTACGACAACTCATCGGTCAGTGGTTGAAACAGAATCCATCCGGAGCATTCAGGACCATCAGAATTGACGTTGTCGCCGTGGTGGGCACCACCGTTGAAGTCCGCGAAGGCGTCGTGTGAGGTGATCATCGTGAGGGGTGGCACAAGAGGCCTGTCTCATCCGATGCCTCAACGGCGTGGTTCCCGGGTGGCGCGCTTGGCCCAACAACCCTTGTGCCAGTGACGTCGAAGGTCGGGGGCATCGAGCGGGACCGCGACGATGTGCCCAGTTCGGGCAGGGATGTCCCTGTTGCATCCCGGGCATATGTATCGCTTGAGAGCTTGGTAGGGCTGGATCACCCTCACCTCGCATTCGTTGACGGCGGTGAAGTCAGGCACTGCTCACCGTCCGATCATCCGAGGATGGCCCAAGCCACACACGCAGCGACGATCAACATCGCGGACGCGACCATGAGAATGTCCCAAGGCGATTGTTTGTGAGTGCGATGCGGATTGAACCCCACGGCTCCATTATCCACTCTGAACCACAGGGGAGTGGAGCCCGGTTCCAACAGCCCTCACTGTCACTCCCGTTCGATACGGTGGTCGGGTCCCACTGAATCAGTTGCAGCGGACAACTCGGGCAGGTTCAGGCTCCGCCTAACTGGCGGACCGTGTGGCCCTAGATCGTCGACAAAGGTCGACCTGTTCTCAGATGGCGTCGGGCCATGAATGCCGTCGCTACAGCAGGCGAAAATGATGCTCGCAGTTGTCAGATCATCGACGCTGATCGGCGTAGATGGATTTCCTGTTCAAGTGGAGGTCCATGTTGGCAATGGTCTTCCTACGTTCTCGATCGTTGGGCTTCCCGATGCTTCATGCCGCGAGTCGCGTGACCGTGTCCGGGCCGCTATCGCTACAAGCGGATTCAAGTGGCCCGACACCCGGATCACGGTCAACCTGGCTCCAACCCACCTTCGCAAGTCGGGATCAGCGTTGGACCTGGCAATCGCAGTCGGGATCCTCGCTGCGTCCAACCAACTGGCCATGGGTGCCCTTGACGGACTCGCCTTCATAGGCGAGCTCGGCCTCGATGGTTCGCTCCGTCCGGTGGTGGGCGCTCTGCCGTTGGTGCACGCCATGGGGCACCTGCGTCCTGTTGTCCCGCCGGGAAACCTCACCGAGGCCCGCTTGGTCCGCTCTGATGCGCTGATAGCGGGGAGCCTCGTTGACCTGGTGGAATCGCTCGAGGGGCGAAGCCAATGGGTTACCCCACACGACCCGGATCCGTCGCCGCCTGGTCTTGGTGAAGAACCCGACCTGTGCGAGGTGCAGGGTCAGCCCGTGGCCAAACGTGCCCTCGAAGTTGCCGCAGCTGGCGGTCATCACGTTTTGATGACAGGTCCTCCGGGCGCAGGAAAGACAATGCTCGCCGAGAGGCTCTCGTCGTTGTTGCCCGACCTCGACGATGAGCTCGCTTTCGATGTTTCGAGGATTCACTCTGCTGCTGGTCACTTTCATGATCGGGACCTGATTCGTCGTCCGCCCTTTCGGGCACCGCATCATTCGGCATCACTGGTGGCGCTGCTCGGCGGGGGATCCGCCACTTTGAGACCGGGCGAAGTTTCGTTGGCATCAGGTGGGGTTCTTTTCTTGGATGAACTCGGTGAGTTTCCCGCCGGCCACCTCGACGCGTTGAGACAGCCTCTGGAGAGTGGACAGATCCACATCGCGCGCGCTTCCAACGCAGCAGTTATGCCTGCGCGTTTCTTGTTGGTTGCAGCAACCAACCCGTGCCCATGCGGCCTCGGCCGATGGGGCGAGTGCCGATGTTCAACTGCAGCCCTCGCACGGTATGGCCGCCGGCTCTCAGGGCCTCTGCTCGACAGATTCGACGTCCGTCTTGCCGTTGAGCGGCCAGAAGCCATGAGCGTCCTGAAGGGTCGAGGCGAAGGCCCAGACTCGCTTTCGGTCAGAGTTCGAGTCGCTGCAGCGCGCGAGGTCGCGGCAACGAGGGGTGTCCGGTGCAACCGTGAACTACGGGGCAAAGAGATCGACAAGTTCGCTCCACTGTCGCCCAAGGCACGGGACTACCTGCGGGGTCGTTTGGCAACAGGGGTTCTGACTATGCGTGGCGCGCAACGGATCAGAGTCATGGCACTCACGATCAAGGACCTCGACGGAGCGGACGGGCCAATCGATGACGTGGACCTGTACGAGGCGATCTTGTTGCGAGGCGATGAGTCAACGATTGGGGTGGCATCGTGAGTTCGGACAACATCGAAACAGACTCGATTCCCCACGAGGCGTACCTGGCGGCGATCGCCTCGCTCGAACATGTCGGCCCGGCGACATTCAGGTGGCTGTTGTCGCACGGATCACCGAGCCGAGTTTGGCAACGCCTCACCTCGGGCCGATTGACCACTGGTCCAGGAGCGCGGATCACGTCTGCTCAGATCGACCGTTGGGCCGCCCAAGCGGCAAGCGTCAACCCTGCCAAGATCTGGGCACGTTGCGTTGAACTTGGGATTGGCGTGGTGTCCATAGGATCCGCCGGTTATCCCGAGTCCCTGGCAGATGACCTCGATCCGCCGGTGGTGTTGTTCCAACGTGGTGATCCCAACAGGGTTGCGAAATACAAGGTGGCGATCGTCGGCACTCGCAGGGCTACTGGGTATGGTCGAGAAGTAGCCCATGACCTTGCGAAGGACTTGACCGCAGCTGGGATCACCATCGTGTCTGGATTGGCGCTCGGTATCGATGGTGCATGCCATGCAGGAGCCGTCAACGCGATCGAAGAAGCGGGTAGAACTGGTGGCAGTGCTAGGGGTCCTCTAGCAGTAGTGGGGGCCAATCTCGAGAGTCCATGCCCACAGGCCAACCGACACCTGGCATCCAAAGTTGCCGAATTGGGGATCGTCTACTCCGAGGTCCCGCCCGGTACCCCGTCAGCACCGTGGCGGTATCCGGTGAGAAACCGGATACTGGCCGCGTTGTGTGACGTCTTGGTCGTTGTCGAATCCGATGCTGATGGAGGATCCATGCACACGGTTCGTGAAGCACTCGATCGGGACCGGACGGTCATGGCCGTGCCCGGGCCGATCACCGGTCGGTATTCGCGTGGCACCAATCAACTGCTCCGAGATGGCGCCGCCCCGTGCCTCGGTGCCGACGACGTCCTGATGGAACTTGGTCTCACCGGGAAAGAAGGCGTGACCTACGAGCAACTCTCGACGGCCGATTCTGTCGACAAGTCATCTGGCTCATCCTCGGTCAAAGGAAGTGGTGGCGGCGAGAACAAGCCGAACGCGTATGTGCCCAATGAGGCCGAGGCCAGGTTGTTGGAGCATCTCGACTGGCGCCCGACCACTGTCGAGAAACTAGGTGCGAGTAGTGGTCTGACTCCCAGGGAGCTGGCTACCGCGGCGATGACCTTGGAATCGGCGGGTTTGATTCGTCGAACTGGTTCGTGGATCGAACGTCGAGTGTGATCACGTGTGCAATCAATTCCCTAAAGCACTAGTCCCCCTGCGCAGGGGGACTAGAAATGTTCGTCCTGCAAGATATATATGGCATCTCACGCAACGTGAGGTCTAGACTACGCAGAGCGGTAAAGACGGGGATCTGCACATGAGCCATGACGAGTGGCACGTTGTCGAGTTCGAGAATGAGCTTGCGCTTGGTGCCGCCACCAAGAGTCTCTATCGCCGTGACTTGGTTGCCTTCTTCGAGTGGTCGAACCAGTCAAGTGTCACCTCGCCCGCAGCGGTGACTCGACTGGTGATCCGTCGGTACCTGGTTTCGTTGGCAGAGAGAGATCTTGCTGCTCGTACTGTCGCTCGCAAGATGGCGGCGCTTCGTCGCTACTTCAGATGGGCTCTGCAAAGGGGCTTGATCGAAGTCGATCCAACGGCTGGGATCTCGACGCCCCGCGGTGCAAGCAAGTTGCCCCGAGTGCTGGCCGCTGATGACCTTGCACAGTTGCTCGATGAACCAGCTGGTGGCGTAACGAGCACTGCCACACGACTTGATTCCACGACCCGGGACGATCTCATCGTGGAACTCCTCTACGGATCTGGAATCAGAGTTTCGGAACTGTGCTCCATGGACGTCGATTCGGTGGACCTCACAGGCGGGAAGATCACCGTTTGGGGAAAGGGCTCCAAACAGCGGGCCGTTCCAATGACTGAGCCTGCGGTCAGAGTCGCTCGACGCTGGATCCAACAGGATCGCCAGAAGTTCATCGACTCGGCCGGCTCGCCGCAGGGGGACGCCTTCGAGCCGGACGCGCTGCTCTATAACAGCAGAGGAAAACGGTTATCTCCCAGGGATGTTCGACGGGTCCTCGACCGCAGATCTCCGGTGCCGACACACCCTCACGCGTTGCGTCACACATTTGCCACTCATCTTTTGGATGGAGGTGCCGACTTGAGAGTTGTGCAGGAATTGCTGGGACATTCCGACCTGGCGACCACACAGATTTACACCCACGTAAGTCGTGAACGACTGCGATCCGTTTATGACTCAACGCATCCACGGGCCTAGCTCGATCCCAGGGGAACAAGTGAAGACGATCGATACAACTGAGATGGAACTGGAAGCCATCTGGAATGAGTACAAGGAACGAGCGACGGTCTCGGCGCGAGAGGCGCTGATCATCCACTATTCGCCGCTTGTCAAGTACGTAGCCGGACGTGTTGCTTCGGGCCTTCCCCAGAACGTCGAGCAAGCGGACCTTGTCAGCTACGGCATGTTCGGGCTCATCGACGCGATTGACAAATTCGAACCCGATCGCGGGTTCAAGTTCGAGACCTATGCGATATCGAGGATCAAAGGCGCGATCCTCGATGAGTTGCGGTCGATCGACTGGGTTCCGCGCTCGGTGCGATCCAAGGCGCGACAGATCGAACGTGCCTATTCCAAGCTCGAGGCCAAGAACCACCGGCCACCCTCTGATATTGAACTGGCCACTGAACTCGACTGGACCGAGGACCAGCTCCAGGGTGCCCTGAGCCAAATATCGCAACTGGGTATCGCAGCTCTCGACGAAATCCTGGTCATGGGCGGCGACAGGGGAGAGTCGGTAACTCTCGGCGACACGATCGCTGACACCTCCACACACGGGCCACTCGGTGCCTACGAACAGACCGAGACACGAAAGCTGCTCGCGGAATCAATCAACGCTCTTCCCGAAAGGGAGAAGATCGTGTTGACCCTCTACTACTACGAGAACCTGACACTCCAGGAGATCGGCAGGGTCTTGGGCGTCACCGAGTCGCGAGTGTGTCAGATCCACACCAAGTCAGTGATCCACCTGCGCTCGCGATTCGCTGCTTTGGAGCGCGAACTCGGCTGAGCCTACGTGACCCAAGGCCACCAAAGACTCGGTCACGCAAGATCGATCGACAACAAGAGATTCCCCCAGCAACATCTTTGAACCACCGGTTCTGACCGGGACGGGAATCCAATGTCAATTCATCGAGGTGTCCTAACAACGCTTTTTGTCGCGTCGGTCATGGTCAGCCCAACGCTGGGTTCTGTTCAGGGATCTGCGTCGGCCGATAGCGGAACTGCCACAACGAACGCCGTGAGCCAACCGCTTCGCTACACCGCGCCGGTCCGAGCGCCTGTCATCGACCCTTTCAGAATGCCCAATGGTCCCTTCGGCGCGGGCAACAGGGGATTGGAATACGGGACCGTTGGCGGTGAACCCGTGTTCGCGCCAGCGTCGGGCATCATCGCTTTCGTAGGTCCCGTCGGTGGCAGATTGGTGCTGACGATCCGACACCCCGACGGGCTGCTCAGTTCTCTCACCGGTTTGTCGTCGACCACGTGGTCCACCGGCCAGGTCGTTCTAGGGGGTGATCATGTGGGAACAGCAGCCG
>JAGQSZ010000146.1 GCA_020439285.1 Microthrixaceae bacterium | reverse complement strand
AGGAATCCGCCCCGGAGGATGTAGTTACCGGGTCCCATTTTGAACTTTGAGCTTCCGTTTCCGCCGGGAGGGAAGACGCCGGTGTAGATGCCGGGAACGCACACGTAATAGCCACTTTGGAGATCGCATGAGGTGCGAGTTGCGAGGCCGGAAGTGTCAGGCGCGGGCAGGTTGGCCAAGGGATCGGGGTAGGCGGCGTCGAAGGTTCCAGTTCCAGTTCCTCCGATCCTGATGTCGCACCAACCGCATACGTTCATCTGCGATGCAGAAGGTCCGTTGCCGTCGACGTGCAGCACAGGGTTGCCGCTAGCAATCAGAACTGGGCCTGAACTCGATCCTTTCTGGATCTGTAGATCCCCGGTAACTATCAGAGATCCACTGCCGGACAGGTTCGCAGCGGTTGTCCCAGGGTTGTTGAGGTAGGCGTCGCCGAGAACATTGAGCTTGGCGGCTCCCGAGATTGTCAACGGAGATGCACCTCCAAGAGACACGAAGACTGGAATCGGAGCAGGGGGTTCTTCGGGGGCAAGGATGACGTCGGTTGTGCGGCGGACCCCGTCGAGCGTGAACTCGAACCGGGGTGAGCGTCTGATCTTGAGGGAAACGACTCGCGGCGATGTGTCGACGTCGCAGGTTGAGCCGTCGCAGATGATCGAAGGCGCAGTGTCGAGACCCTCTGTGACGGTCTGAGTCGAGCCGCCAGCACCACACTCGACGCGTTGCAGCCCGAAAGTCTTGCCGGCGGTAGTTACGCGATATTCGATGTTCGGACCGGCAACGGACGGCTCGAAGGTAATGAGTCTGGTGCCATTTCCTGGGGCACACTCTGGAGCAATTCGGGAAGAACCCTGAACATCGCGTGTGAATGCCATCGATGCCCATTGGGCCGTTGTCGCCTCGATCTGGCTGTTGTTGGACCCGTCAGTCACCTGCATCACGAAGGACATGCCTATGCCAGCAACTGCCATGGAGATCACCGAAAGCACGGCCATCCCGACGAGGACTTCGATTAGCGAAAATCCGCTTTCGCTCCTGGGTCGTTTCGTTGGTGCATTCGAAGTCACCGTCTCGTCTCCTTTCTCGCTTGATCCATCGGTCCCCGTCAAGACATCTGAATGCCCCGACCAGCTCGTCCCATAAGGTGACCCACACCCAGTCGGCGACCGTGAACTTTTTTCAAGGTTCGTGGCCATGATGTTCTCGCGGAGGCGCACCACGATGGTTAGGCGTAACCGGCGAATTGTGTTGTTCTTGCTCGCGTTCCTTTGGACCTCTATGGCATTCCAAGCGTCGGTGCATAAGCGTTGGCGACAACTCTGAACCATTGTGAAATCGATGGAGATACCCTCGTCGGGCTAGAGGAAGTCCAAGGGGGGACCGTCTATGGCACTACTGAGTGGCAAGTGGTGCCCTTTGGGCCGCGATGTGTAGCGAGGGTAGGCGGCCGAGCAGTGCACAGCGGGCCGCCAATGTGGTTTTCATTGTGGCTAGCAATCGGATTGATATTGACGCTGGTGATTGTCTATTTGGCCATTGGTGGCCTTAGGGAGGCTCAGCTGACCTCGCCTGGTGAGTAGATCAGGACTGCTCCAGATGCCAACGCTCTTCCTACGTGCAACGGTAATGAATATGGATACTGCTATATCCATATTCATTATTATGGATATAATAATATCCGTTTCCCACTTCGGAGTTACCGTGGCCCGTCACTTCATGACCTCAACCTATGACGCAGCGCGGGTGCTCGGGCAACAGATCGCTATCACCCGTCGGACGCAGCGACGCTCGGCAGAGGAGGTGGCAGAGCGCGCCGGTATCACCCGCGTCACCTTGCGGCGAGTCGAGCGCGGTGACCCTGCTGTGTCGATTGGCATCGTCTTCGAGGTGGCAAGTGTGCTTGGTGTCCCGCTGTTCGGTGTGAAGGGTCGCGATCTCGCAGACCTGGCTGCCCGCGGTGAACGCGAGCTTGCATTGCTCCCATCGCGCATCAATACGGTGACCCTCGATGTCGATGACGACTTCTGAACCTTCCTTTGTATGGATCTGGTTGCCGGGTGCGAGCGAACCCGTCGTATGCGGGCGTATAGATGCAGTCGTCGGAGAAGTCCGCTTTACCTACGCAAAGTCGTATCGCAATCGCAGCGACGCCATTGCACTTCAACCCGATGACCTGCCATTGAGATCAGGGTCGCAACGACCTCCGATCGGGCTGGACGCCCACGGAGTGATCCGCGACGCGGCCCCTGACTCATGGGGTATGCGAGTGATCCTGCGCCGCCTACACGGCGAACGGGCGACTGATCCGGGTGAGTTGGACCTGGTGACGTACCTGCGTGAATCCGGTTCCAACCGTATCGGAGCGCTTGATTTCCAGGACTCTCCAACTGACTACCGGCCCCGAGACAGCCATGGAACCCTCGCCGAGTTGGTGGTCGCAGGACAAAGCATCGCGAATGGTCAACCCTTGAGTAAGGAGCTATTCGATGCCCTGGCCTACGGAACAGCTGTGGGCGGCGCACGACCAAAGGCGGTGCTGGTCGACACATCTGGCGATGCACCTCGGGAGCTCATCGCGAAGTTCTCGGTTTCAACCGACGTCTACCCGTGGATGGAGGCCGAAGCGGTCGGAATGGAACTGGCACGCCGCTGTGGGGTCGATGTAGCTAGGACCGAACTGACCTCGGCCGCAGGACGTGACGTACTCCTCGTTGAACGATTCGATCGGCCCGGTGACCGACAACGACGTTCAGTGCTGTCCTCGCTCACTTTGCTGGGCCTGAACGAGCTTGCTGTGCAGCACGGCTCCTATGTCGAACTCACAGACGTCATCAAACGCTGCTTCGACGACCCCACCGGCACGATGCACGAACTATTCCGTCGAATCGTCGTGAACGTACTCGTCGGCAATACCGACGATCACCCGCGCAATCACGCAGCGTTCTGGGATGGTGAACACCTGGCTCTTACTCCGGCGTACGACATCTGTCCCCAACCACGCGACACCGGCGAATCAACCCAAGGTATGAAGTTCGGAGTTGACGGTCTCAACGCCTCCAACCTCGAAGCCTGCATCTCTGCGGCAGCGGTGTACAGGCTCGACCCCGCGAGCGCCCGTGCGATCGTCGATGAATGCAGCGCTGTTGTCCATGACAGCTACGACGAAGTCTGCAGGACCCTCGGGGTGAGTGACGCCACCCACTCCCTGTTATGGAGCAAGGCAATTGCCAACCCGTCGGTGTTCTACCCGTTCGACAGTGGGAATCGGGCCTAACTGGACGAGATATATGTCGATGAAGTTGAGATCGTTGGACTGACCGATGACAAGACGCCTGTCCTCGTACGCTTTGCATATGAGGATAACGATTCGCATTGACGAGGACTTGTACCTTCAGGCGAAGGCTGCGGCGTCTCGTGAGGGTCACGCGGTGTCACAACTCATCGAGGACGCGGTACGGACCGCATTACAACCACGCAGTGATGTTCCCGGCAACGTCGAGGACCTGCCTGTCTTTGGTGGATCGGGCTTGCTGCCCGGTGTGGATCTTGACGATCGTCGGTCGCTGCTCGACGTGATGGGCCAAGGTGTGTCGGTCGGTGCTTTACGTTGACGTCAATGTGCTCGTCGACGCACACGGTCGACCAGCCTGGCCACTACGTGGCCCAGTCGTGGCTCGAAGCTGAGCGCTGTCCTAGCGCGCGTGTGAGACATCGCGGGTCAGACCGTCACAGTCACTAGGTACAGTCGCTGCCATGCCATTGGAGCAGTTCTCAGACGCCACTTCCGAGTGGTTCCGCTCCAGCTTTCCCGCGCCCACGGCCGCCCAGTCCGATGCATGGGCACCCATCTCAGCAGGTGAGAACACCCTGTTGTGTGCTCCCACGGGATCAGGCAAGACGCTCGCCGCGTTCCTATGGGCAATCGACCGACTCGGATGTGGCGCCGACGCTCCCACGGGAGCGCGTGCTCCAGGGGTTAAGGTGCTCTACATCTCACCGCTGCGGGCGCTCGCAGTCGATGTCGAAAAGAACCTTCGTGCCCCAATCCGAGGGGTTGCCCATGCCGCTCAACGGCTCGGGTCCTCCTTCACTGAGCCCACCGTTGGCGTCCGTACCGGTGATACCTCCCCCAAGGAGCGCTCCCGCCTCGTACGTCATCCACCCGACATCCTCATAACCACTCCCGAGTCGCTGTATCTGATGTTGACCTCGGCGGCGAGGGAGACGCTCAAGACGGTCGAAACCGTCATCATCGATGAGATCCACGCGCTCGCTCCCACCAAGCGCGGCGCGCATATGGCGCTCAGCCTGGAACGACTCGATCACCTGCTGGAGGGTCGCTCGCCGCAACGGATCGGCCTGTCCGCCACACAGCGACCACTCGAGGCAGTAGCCCGCTTCTTGGGTGGTGGTCGCCCAGTCACCATCGTCGATGCCGGGATCCGTAAGGAACTCGACCTGCAGATCATGGTTCCGGTCGAGGACATGGCCGCTGAGTCGACCATCTGGCCCTCGATCCACCCCGAGCTGTTGCGGCTCATCCGTGAGCATCGCTCGACCCTGATCTTTGTGAATTCAAGGCGCCTGTCCGAGCGATTGGCTGCAGCTCTCAACGAGCTTGATTCTGCTGATGCGGTCGAGGCAGCCGATTCGGTTTCAACGGCCGAAGTGCCGGCGCTAGGTCACGAACTGGTGATGGCACACCACGGCTCGTTGTCACGGGAACGAAGGCTCGCTGTTGAGGACTCGCTCAAACGTGGCGAACTCGCCGGTCTGGTCGCCACTAGTTCACTCGAACTCGGAATCGACATGGGTGCGGTCGACCTCGTTGTCCAAGTCGAATCACCTGGTTCAGTGGCATCTGGTCTGCAACGGATCGGGCGCGCTGGACACCAGGTCGGAGCTCCATCCAAAGGGCGCATCGTTCCTAAACACAGTGCCGATCTGCTCGAAGCGGCGGTTGTCTCCCAGCGGATGCGTGATGGGCTGATCGAAACGACGCGCATCCCAGCGAATCCCCTTGACGTGTTGGCCCAGCAGATCGTTGCGTCCTGCGCGCTCGATGAATGGAAGGTCGACGAGCTCTATGAGCTTTGCCGCAGAGCAGCGAACTTCTCCACGTTGTCCCGGGAACTATTCGACAACACCCTCGACATGCTCGCCGGTCGTTATCCTGCCGAAGAGTTCGCCGAGCTTCGACCACGAGTTGTCTGGGACCGGCTCGAAGGAACCGTCAGAGGTCGCTCCGGCGCGCAACGCTTGGCAGTCGTTTCCGGCGGAACCATTCCCGACCGTGGCCTGTTCGGCGTGTTCCTGCCCGATGGCGCCAGAGTCGGTGAGCTCGACGAGGAGATGGTCTACGAATCCAGGGTCGGTCAGACATTCATCCTGGGAGCGTCCACCTGGCGTATCGAAGAGATCACCTTTGAACGCGTCATCGTCACTCCAGCGCCCGGACAGATCGGAACGATGCCGTTCTGGCACGGCGACGGCCCAGGTCGTGACGCCGAACTCGGCCGCGCAGTTGGCGCGTTCATTCGTCGCATACGCGCCATGTCAGACGACGAAGCTCGTCAAGTGCTCCAGCGTGAGCACTCGCTCGATGAGTTCGCTGCCCGAAACGTCATGTCGTTCATCGGTGAACAAGCCGAATCGACCGGCGTCGTTCCCGACGACCGCACAATCGTGGTCGAACGATTCCGTGACGAGATCGGGGATTGGCGAGTCTGCATCCACAGCCCGTTTGGGGCGCGAGTTCACGCACCTTGGGCAATGGTCATCCGGTCTCGGCTCGACAAATACTTCGACGACTTGGGTGAACTGAACCCATCCGAAGTCATTTGGTCCGATGACGGAATTGTCCTACGCCTACCCGAATCCGCGGATCAGGTTCCCCTCGATCAGATCATCCCGGACCCCGAGGAGATGGATGATGAACTGCTCGCGGTCCTGCCGTCGACCGCTGCTTTCTCGGCCAGGTTCAGAGAAGCGGCCGCACGAGCATTGCTGTTGCCACGCCGGCGCCCCGATCAGCGAACCCCATTGTGGCAACAGCGCCAACGAGCGGCCGATCTGTTAGCTGTCGCATCCAAGTACCCGTCGTTCCCGATGCTGCTCGAAACAACCCGTGAGTGCTGCAACGACGTGTTCGATCTGACTGCGTTGCGGCAGGTGCTGAGCGAAGTCCGAAGCCGGACAATCCGGGTGGTTCAGGTCGAGACCACCTCGCCGTCACCATTCGCCCGGTCCTTGTTATTCGGCTGGATCGCGGTGTTCATGTACGAAGGCGACGCTCCGCTCGCCGAACGCCGCGCCGCCGCGCTCTCGCTCGACCGAGAACTACTGCGCGACCTGCTCGGTTCCGAAGAACTGCGATCGCTCCTCGATGCCGATGTCATCGACGAAGTCGAGTCCGAACTGCAGCGGCTCACCCCCGAACGTGGCGCTCGTGACATAGACGAACTGCACGATCTGTTACGCATCCTCGGGCCGCTAGACCTTGCCGAACTCACCGCCCGAACCCGTGAGGATCTGCGAGGTGATGTCGATGAGTGGATCACCCAATTAATCGACGCACGCAGAGTGATCCCCGCATCCATAGGTGGTTGCGAACGATTTGCTGCGGCCGAGGACGCCGGCAGGTTGCGTGATGCGCTCGGTGTGGCTGTCCCAATCGGATTGCCGGTCATGTTCACCGAATCGGTCGAGCGCCCACTCGCGGATCTTGTCGACCGCTACGCACGAACGCATGGGCCGTTCACATCACAACAACTCGCGCAACGGTTGGCGATAACGGTCGAGTCAGCCGAACTCGCTTTGGCTGGCAGCGTTGGGGCTGGTCGACTGCTCGCCGGTGAATTCCGACCGGGACGAATCGAATCCGAGTTTTGCGAACCCGATGTGTTGCGCCGGA
>JAGQSZ010000145.1 GCA_020439285.1 Microthrixaceae bacterium | reverse complement strand
TCCTCGGTGCGTTCTCCTCAGCGTTCCTGCTCTATGGCATCGCGATGATCTACGGAGCTACCGGTTCCACCAACCTCGCGACCATCCAGCAGTTCCTCTCGGATACTGTGCTGGTCAAGAACGGCATCCTGATGGCAGGGTTCGCGTTCATGATCATCGGACTTGGGTTCAAGGTGGCCGCAGTCCCGTTCCACTTCTGGGCACCCGATGTCTACCAAGGGTCCCCGACACCAATCTCCGGTTATATGGCATCCGGGATCAAAGCCGCCGGATTCGCCGGGTTCATCCGGATCTTCGTTGTCACTTTCGGCCCGACCTACGTGCAGCAGTGGCGTCCGATGGTCTACGCGCTCGCCGTGTTGAGCCTGCTCGTCGGCGCTTACATGGCGTTGGTCCAGACCAACGTGAAGCGCATGCTCGCATATTCGTCAATCGCACACGCCGGGTTCATTCTCGTTGCCGTCACAGTCGCTACCGACAAGGGCAACTCGGCGGCGCTGTTCTATCTGCTGGTCTACGCCTTCATGGTGACGGGCAGCTTCGGCGTAGTCGCAGTCGTTGGCCGCACCGGCGACGGAATGCACGACCTCGCCGACTACCAGGGACTCGGCAAGACCCGCCCGGGCCTCGCATTGCTGTTCGCCGTGTTCCTGTTGGCCCAGGCCGGAGTGCCCTTCACCGGAGGGTTCCTCTCCAAGTTCTATGTGATCGGCGCTGCGGTCGACGCCAAGCAGTACGTGCTTGCGGTTATCGCAATGGTCTCAGCGGTGATCGCTGCGTACCTGTACCTGCGGATCATCGTGTCGATGTACTTCGCAGGTGGCGATGACCACGGCGATGTGCCCGACATGGTTGACCCGCCGGCGAAGAAGATCCCGACCGGCGCAGCGATCGCGTTGGCTCTGGCAGTCGTCGCGACACTGTGGCTGGGGATCCTCCCCGATACGGTCACAAGCGTCGCCAACGAGGCAGTCGCTCGACTCGTCGCAGTCCAGAAGTAGAACACGGTTGCCGAGCTATCGGCGTCAGATCGGCTCCAACGCCACCTCAAACGGGTAAACGTCGGTTAACCTCACTGCGATGAGCGGCTTCGCGGGTTTGGCCGATGAGCCACCCGATGATGAATGGGATGCGGCATGGGCCGCGTATACCTCTGGGGCCGAGACCGCCGCAGAGGCACCACTTCGCGGCCGTGGAATACTGCCGGCGGGCCTGGTCGAAGTCCGCGGCGACGCTATCGGACTGGAAAAAGTTCTACCCCCTCTCGACGTGCAGGACGACAGCGACCTCCCCGTCGACATCGTCATCGAGTTGACAGCCCCGGGCGCTTCCTTTGGAACATTCGAATTGTCACTGTCACACCGACGCAGGGGAGTTACCCGACGCGGACGTTTCGTGTCGGACATTGCGCTCGTGGAAGCAGTCGCCGAGTTCTCGATCGACACCGATGACGTGGCCATCTATCTGGACATGACGGTGATCGACGACGGCAAGCAGGGTGTCGCCATAATCGGCCTCGACGAAACCCATATCGACATCTTCGATCTGCTTACCCCCGGTCCGTGGAGCCTCCTCACCAAGAGAGTGACCGCGCTTCGCCACGGAACCCGAACTGTGTGGGGCATGGACCTGTGCAGATGGCCTGACGAATACATCGAATCCCCTATACGCAACCCGGCGAGGTTGACTCTCGAGCCGACCACGATCGATCACATTGTCTGGATCGCTGGTGACGCTTCGACAGCGGTCGATGCCACCGCCTTTGAATCAGTCTTGACCCGAGGCGAGCTCGGTCAACGGCGAGAAGAGACGTGGCAGGAAGAGATAGCTACTCGTGTCGGTTCAATTGTCTCCGAATTGGTCGCTAACACGGATCGCCTCGTTGTGGAACCAGAAGCGCTGTCCGACGTGTTGTCGACCATTGAGGCATCGAAACCGAACCGGTCGGCGGCTTTCGTGGACGCGTTGGGCGAACTGGTGATCAGCGAACTTCGCAACAGCGCCGTTTTGATCGGGTCGGCACTCGACTCGATCGACTGCCGTGGCTCCGGGGAAACGGACCTGCCCAACGTTGTTGAGTTTCTGGCGCGAGATTCGAAGCTCCACCAGATCGAAGCGGCGCTCCGTGGGGCACAATTCGCTCCGACATCCGCTTCTCTCAATTCACGGGTAAGCAAAGCAGGGTCATTCATTGAACTGACGAACCCGGGTTCACCACACGATCTGACGATCAGGTTGTTCACCACGGTGGGTGGAGGACCCTTCGCCGAACTCGTCGATCTCGACGATTTCCATGACATGGCAGCACCGGTCAGATTCGGTGAGGTGTGGCTAAAAGGGGTTGATCCGGCCCACCGATTCATCGGTGCCTGTCTCCGGTTCGACCATGACCGGACCGGTCGAGAAGCCCGGGATTCAGCGGTTCTGAACGTGCCCCGTACAAGAGGCGAAGTCGAGCGGGTGAGCCTATTCGCCGAACGTTGTGGAGCGACTTCATCGGTCCGAAATGTGACGACTGCGTTGATGAGGACTTTTCCACCGTCGATACGGGATTTGCTGGAAGAATTAGCCAACTGAGAGCGCGAGGAAGCACAACATGACAGATCCGACTCAGTCTGATTCCGATCAGGCGGACCCGAACGAATCAGCATCGCCGAACCCCGATGGCAGCCAAGGCGGCCAAGGCGAGTCAGGGGCACCGAGGCGGCACCTGTTCGACTCGACCGGTCAAGAGACCCCAGTGGGGGAGCGTCGCCACTTGTTCGATTCTGCTGGTGAGTCGGCTGCTCCGGGAGCCAAGCGCGAGCATCTGTTCTCATCGCCGGAACCGCCGCCAACCAATCGGCCGCGTCGGGATCATCTCTTCGAGGAGCCTGATCCTCGCATCGGTGGAGCGAACCCAACGGGTCAGAACCCAGTCGCGCATCCCCCGACTGGTCCGGTTCCGGTGGCGCAACCATTGGCGGGCTCACCCGCACCCCAAGGTCAGGTTCCACACGCTCCTGTCCACGGCGAACCCGAACAACACATGGATGACTCGTGGGGTCATGACGCGCTTGAAGCTGAGCATTACGAGGGAACCTGGGTTCGACCTCTGGACCACCTTCCCACCGATCACTCCAATGACCATCTGCTAGCTGGTGGGGCAGGGGGAGCAGGCGGATCCAAGAAGTCCAAGGGACACAAGCCGACTGGCCCCAAACCGATCCGAGGGCCGCGGTTCTCAGCAAGTCCGATGATCGCCGGGCTGGGGCTCCTGTCGTTGTTGATCGTGATAGCGATCATGGCGATCCTGGCGGTCAAGGTTCTTGGTGCAGTGGACGGCAATAGCTCCGAAGAGGGAGGCGGTCGCGCTGGTGGAGGTGCTGCTCTGGTAGCTCCCGGTGTGGAGGTGCCAGACGCAGGCGGGCTGATCGACGGAACCAGCGGAACTGAAGCCGCAACAGCGGCCACCTGCGCCACGACCAAAGTAACGATCGAAAAAGCGGTGCTGGCCTATCTGTTTGCAAATGGGTCTGATCCGGCGAGCGTTGACGACATCGTTGCTGCCGGATTCCTGTCGGAGAATCCCGGCACGTTCACACTCGAAGCGTCAGCTAATGGAGCAATGCCTGTTGGAATCGGCGTCTGCGCCGGAACCTAACTCGACTGATGAGTCTGGCCGCTGCTAACTAGCCAGCGCCCGTCCTGGCTGTCGAACCGTTGAACTGCTGAACCGTAGGTTCAGGCGTTCTCTGCGGCGTGCCGTGAACGCAGGATCAACAGCACACCCGCCATCAACAGGACCGACCCGAGGATGATCGGGATGCGGACATTTGACCCCGTCCAAGCGAGCTTGCGGTCGGTGTTGTTGGCGTTGGCCGACTGGACCTCAGCTGAGCTGGAGTTGGTCAGGTTGGCGTTGAGAACTGCACCGTCTGGCAGCGGCCGCTCATCTGTTATTCCGCCGACCTCAGCGCCGCCGTTGTCACCGCCTGTGGATGGGCTACTCGGGTTACCGGGGGTTGAGGGATCGGTTGGTTCTCCGGGCCCGCTGTTCGGGTTGACGGTGAATTCGACTGACGTGACACCCTCGCAGTCCGATGCCTGGGCGGTAGCTGACCAGGTGCCGGCGGGGCCAGCGGTTGGCACGCTCAAGTCAACGCTCCATTGGCCTGAGGCTGGGACGTTCACGGTTGCGCTCGGGCCACTGGTCGAAGAACCGGACGGCGGCTTGAGTGACACCAACAGGGATGTTCCCGGAGTGCCAAGACCTGACACGGTCACGTCGTTACCGGCGGTGACGGTGGTGGGTGTTACAGCCAACTGGCGTGCGGCGTAGTTCTCGCACGGATCGCTGGAGGTGGTGGTGTTGTCCACACAACCCCAGTGTTGAACCGAGGTCTCCATGTCGAAGGGGAAGAGCAGCGGACCGTGCCACGGGCCCTGCGGGCTGATCACCTGAGGCGTGTCGCCGGTGAGGACATCGAACTGCACCGGATCACAGGTCTTTGTGAAGCGGATGACCGTGGTTCCGGCACGGGAGATCGTGAAGTTCTTCGTCTCGATCAGGTTCTGGGGCCAAGCGACACCATTGCCGGGCATTCCGTAGATCGCGGCGGTCGCGTTGATCGGCTCGCAAGGAGGCGCGGCAGCGTGCACGATCAGCTCGTAGTAGCTGTTGGTATTGACGAGTTCACGTGAAAGCACCATGAACCCGGGGAGGCACCAGCCTTGGAACCCGGAGTCGGTCTGGGTGATCGTGATGTTGCTGGTAGGCGCCGGTGAACCCGCGCCAGCGAAGGTGGGAACGCCCAAGAACATCGCAGCGATGACGATCGCAAGCACTCCAGCGAGGCGCATCTTGCGCTGTGCCTCGGGCCTCGACCCGCTAATCGAGTTCATATGAAATCCTCCGTTCCGGCAACAAGGCCTAATAGCTGCCTCATCGTCGGGTATCCCCAGCAATAAGCTTTCGCTCGCAAGACTCTAACACCGCGAGATTCCGCGACTCCAACGATTCTGACATGACGCTCAATGATTTCGGATAGGTCGATTTCTGAAAATCCCGAACGGTGACGTAATCCTCGCTGACAGTCACGATTGACGCTCCCATGGGAGCGCGCCCGACCTGAAGCGCACGAGAGCCGGTATCGCGTCAACCGGTGGTCCGGATCCGCAGATCAGTGATTCTTGGCGCACCTCGCAAAGTTTCCTGCTTTGTCACATCAATTGGTGTGTCCGCAGGCTCAGAGTCGACCGATTCTGGATTGATCGGTCGTGTGGTGGTTGTGGCCATGGTCGTGGTCGTCAGATAACTCGACTCGCTGGTCTCACCGGACTCTCCAGTCGCACCGAGTTCGCCCAGTTCGTCATCGGCCAGCGATCCAGAACTGCTTATCCTCACTGCGCCCGATGACGCGCCACCTATGAACGGGTTGCCTGTCGATCGAATCATCAACGTCGAGTCGTCGGGGTTGACCAGAGGCTGGCTGTAGAAACGGACCCGGTACTCGCTGCCGCCGGTGACCGAACCGGTCAATGCGACCTTGACCAATCGTGTGGCCCCCGGGGCGATGTCGACAACGAAACTGTGTCGTTTCAGCGTGGCCGTTTCGGACTTGGTGCCGATCGGTAACTCGGCACCATCGACCGTTGCTCCGGTCGCGCCGAACGGCGTCACTACCGACACGACACTCCGATTGGTTCCAGGCGCTGTCCCATCGGGGGACAAAGCGATCAACTCTGGGAGTCCCTCAGCAGGAGCAGTGTTGGTGAGTTCGATTTCCACCTGGGCCTCGACCGCACCCGAATCCGGATTCCACGACAACCGGTAATCGATCCGACGCTGGAGGTAGGAATCAATCTTGGACGGGAACCCGCTCCGGTTGATAACAGCGATCAGATCACCGCCCTTGGGCTGGGCAAAGGGTTGATCCAAACCGGTCCGATGTAGCAACGGCAGGTCGTCATCATCGAATGTCAGGAGCTGCAACTGCCCCCGTTCGACAACCGCGCCGAAGGAATCGACAACGCTCTTGATCGCCGGCAGACGATTACTGGTCAACCGGTCGAGCGCTGTCTCGACGAGCATCTTGGCCGGATCGACCGGCGAGTCACCCAAGATGAACTGGTCACGTGTCAGGAACGAAGCAGCGTTCTCAGCAGTCACCTTCAATGTCGCCACTCCGAAGTTCAACTCGACCGGGCCAACGAGTTGCAGAACCGCTGCGAAAGCGTACGGATCTGCGTAGATCACACCGTCGATCGGTGCTCCACCAACGGTCTGCGGATACAACTGTCGTGCCACCTCGCCGACCACATTCATGTCGGCGCTGGCACCCCAGTTCTGGGGGAACCGGGTTGGGTTCATCTCCAACATCGCCTGAGGGATTTTGGCGCTGTCGGTGAACTGCGGCCGGACCAAAGATCCAGGTCCGAACAACTCGTACGGGCTCGAAACCTTGACCACGTCCAACACGCCGTTGTTGGCGGTCAACTCTGCAAAGGTTCCGATGTGCCCGCCGAGATCCCGTGCCTCGGCGGGGTTGCCCAACAGCATCAGATAGCGACGCTCACCGGCACCGCCGAGAATCTCGGGCAGACGATCAACGGCCATGGATGCGATCTCGGCGCCGTTTCGCAGCGGGCCGGTCTGCTCGGCGAAGCTGTCGAGCTTGGTTCTGAGCGGCTTCAAGATCCACGGAGAATCCAGACCGTTGATCCGATCATCCACCGTGGAGATCGTCGCCGCCGCTTGACGCACAGGCCGCTCGAACGATGCGAGGACCGACAGGTCTATCCCGCCGTTAGCGAGTTGGAGCCGGTCATAGTCGACGTCGCCAGCGATCCTCGCAGCGGTGCGAGTCACTTCGGCTCCGGATTGGGCTGCCTGGTGGACAGCGTCGAGGTTCTGGGAAACGATCGGCACCAAACGTGCCGGTTTGGTCCAGATAGCTCCGGCCTTTGATGCTGCTGATTCGAAACGGGATGCGACCTGA
>JAGQSZ010000144.1 GCA_020439285.1 Microthrixaceae bacterium | reverse complement strand
AGTTGGGAGATCAGGGCCTTCATGGCTTCCCCGCAGCTGTCTCGGAACTCGCAGCTCTGAGTTCGTTGTCCTGAGCCGTCAGTCGCCGGAAGACGTCATCAAGACGAAGACGTCCGGCTCGAACGTCCAACAGTTCAACGTCGTGTGAGACACACCAGTTGGCGATGTTGGCGATGGCCTCAGTCTTGTTGCCCGGTGCTGCGACCCTGTACTCACCTGGACTGACCACCTCGACAGGTGAACCGATCGCTGCAGTCAGCTCGACCTCGTCCAAAGTCGAGGCACTCGAAAAGTGAACTTGGTCGACGGATTGCCCGGCGAGCAGCTCGTCCAATGTGCCGTCGGCCACGACTGAGCCGCGATCGATGATTATGACCCGGTCAGCCAGAGATTCGGCCTCGTGCAGATCGTGGGTGGTGACTATGACGCACACCCCGTCATCACGTAGCTCCCTGATGATCTGACTGATCGCGTCTCGACCCGAAAGGTCCACTCCCGCCGAGGGCTCGTCTAAGAAGGCGACTTCTGGCCGCCCGATGATTGCCAAGCCGAGAGAAAGCCGCTGCTTCTGTCCACCCGACAACTTTCGGAACGTGGTACGAGTCTGGTCCCGCAGACCGACTTGGTCGAGAACCTCAAACGGGTTGAGAGGATCATCGAAAAACCCGGCGTACTGTCGAAGGGCGTCGATCGGCCGGATGGCCATTGGTATTCCGCCGTTCTGCAACATGATGCCGACGCGGTAGCGCAACTTGGAACGGTCACCGAGCGGGTCATACCCAAGCACCTTGGCCTGACCGGACTGAGCGCGTCGGAAACCTTCGAGGTGTTCGATTGTCGATGTCTTCCCTGCGCCGTTCGGGCCGAGTACAACGGTCACTTGACCTTTGTGTGCTGCGAAGTTTGCCCGGTCGACGGCGGTGAAATCGCCGTAACGGATGACCAAATCTTCCACGACGACTGCAGGGTCAGCGAACGAAGATCCAGATGGCACGGAACGAACCTACAAGATCGTCACGTGTGGGCACATCTGTCGTTCATCAACCAACGCAATTCCGGGACATAGGCCGACTCAACTAGTTTCGCGACATGCTCGATATCAGGCTCATCAGAAGCGATCCCCAAGCAGTGAAGGACGGTTTGGGGCGACGCGGCGAGTCGACAGAATCCGTGGACAGGCTGGTCGACTTAGACGCCTCCATTCGCAAGCTGACGGGTGAGCGGGATTCCCTGCGTGCAGAGATCCGACGGATCTCCAATGAGGTCGGAAAGCTGTTCCGCGAGAAGAAGTCTGAAGAGGCAAGCGAACTCCAGGCCATGAGTCGTCAACTCGGCGCCGAGGAACAGACCTTGGACGCCCAGGCCGACGAACTCGAAAACGAACTCAGGTCGCTGCTGTTGCGCATTCCTAATCTGCCGGCGGATGACTGTCCAGATGGCGCAGGCGAGGCGGACAACGTCGTGGTCCGGACTGAGCAGTTCGATCCTGATTCCTATGCCGATCACCAACGCGTGCCGCACTGGGAAGTGGCCGAGGCGCTCGGGATTCTCGATGTCGAACGGGCGGTGAAGATGTCCGGCTCGATGTTCGTCATGTACCGCAAACAGGGTGCGGCTCTGGTGCGCGCGCTGTGTCAGTTGGCCATTGATCGCAATATCGACCTCTACGAAGAGGTGCGCCCCCCGACCCTGGTCAGGACCGACACCTTGATAGCAACTGGTCACCTGCCCAAGTTTGAAGAAGAGGCCTACCGGATCGAGCGTGATGACCTCTGGGCGATCCCCACGGCCGAGGTGCCACTCACTTCGCTCGGCCGCGATGAGATCGTGCCGGAGTCATCGCTGCCGATGCGATTCTGTGCACATACGAGTTGCTTCCGTCGTGAGGCTGGCTCCGCGGGCAAGGACACGCGCGGTCTGCTGCGCGTCCACGAGTTCGACAA
The DNA here is from genome assembly GCA_020439285.1 of Microthrixaceae bacterium. GTDB lineage: Bacteria > Actinomycetota > Acidimicrobiia > Acidimicrobiales > Microtrichaceae > JAGQSZ01. The sequence goes on along the minus strand of JAGQSZ010000144.1, from coordinate 5,078 downwards.
GGTCGAGATCCTTGCGTACGCAACCCCATCCCAAGCCGCTGACCTGCACGCCGAGATCCTTGCGCGGGCGGAGTCGACGATCGCTGAGTTGGGTTTGGCCTACCGAATTCTGGACCTCTGCACCGGCGATATCGGTAACTCTGCAGCACGCACCTTCGACATAGAGGTCTACGCTCCTGGCGCCGACCGCTGGCTGGAGGTCAGTTCCGTGTCGTGGTTCAGCGACTATCAGGCTCGCCGGGCGAACCTTCGTTATCGCCCGAGCGACGGCAAGGGGACTGCTGTCCTCCACACGCTCAACGGGTCAGCCTTGGCAGTCCCACGCGTCTGGGCAGCGATTGTCGAGACCTACCGTCAGCCCGATGGCAGCGTCCGTATCCCGGACCTGCTTGTGCCCTATATGCGGGGCGCTACCTCAATTGCCGCACCCGGCTGAGCTCACGGTACAAGCCGCGAGATCATCGCCTCGCTGACCAACCAGATCATCGCTACTGAACAACCGACGGCATAGATCCGCTGTTTCCAAGTCGTGTTAGCCCATTGCGCTGCGGCGATGATGAACGGGACGACAACGAGTCCGTATCTTCCGAGCGAGTCGGTCACTTGTGAGGACAACAGGATCAGTGATGACACGAGGGTGAACGCGAGCCATGACAGAGGCTGGCGCAACCTGACCATCTGGTATCCCAGGAAGACGAATACGACCATGAATCCGAAGTTGTAGACATCTCGGAAGTCGCCTTTGAGGATCTCGCCTATCGGTTCGAGCACGCGTGTGACGGGATCCTGAAATCCGCCACGGATCTGCTGTTGGAGTCGCCACGGTAAAAGGAAGTCGCCCGTGCTCCGGTTGATCCACAACAACGCCGCGGTTATCCCTACGAACGGCGACGCGACAGCAATGGTCGCCTTCGCCCAGTTCGGCCGGGGACGGGTCTGCCATAACTCGATCGCGATCGGGATCAACAAGAGCCCGCCTACTGGTCGGAGCATGGCTGACAACAAAGCTAGGAACCCAGCAACGATGAACTGTCTGCGGACCAGAGCGAGAAGGGTCCCTGCGGTCAGAGCGAGTGCGAGGCTTTCTGTGTAGGCAAATGCCATCACAAATCCCGCCGGGAAGATCATGACCATCCATGAAGTGCGCTGCGCTACTGCGACTGCGTCATCGGTTCTCATCGGCTGGAACCAACGGTCTCCTAGAAGGAGCTTTAGCTCGAGCCATCCACCTAGTCGTGAGGACCACGGGGAATCCGACAGATTGCTCCCCGTGGACCGTTTCCCGTCAGATGCGAGCGAAACAGAATCGGATGGATCGGCGAAACGTGCCAGTCCTTCCATGGCCAATCGCCAACAGAGCACAGCAGCTAGCAGTGCACTCAGATTCGAGATGACCAGCAGCGCAATGTCGGTGTTGCCGCCAAAGATCGGAGCGATCACGCTGGCGAGCTTCGGGTAGAGCGGGAAGAAGCGCGCTGCATCGGCATTCGCTCCGTCGTACCAGCTCTGGGCCAGCACCCGGTAGTACGAGCCGTCCCAGACGAACAGTCCTCTGTCGAGCGAGATCTGACCATTCGGGTTGTCGAGCAGATCGAGGCTGCGATGAGCCACCAGGAATCCGGCGGCCACGCATATCCGGGCCCAGATCCAGCCCACCAAGGCCGGAACGATCGCAGCACGCCATGGCGGTAGCGCAGTCTCTTCTGGGGACGAGGTCATTCAGCTGGGCGGAAGACCCGCAGTGAGGCGGCCTCGTCGAGACCGATCGTGCTCATGTCAACCAAGACGTCGCTTGGGTGGGTAACCGCGAGATCAGCAGCGAGTTGCTCACACTTACCTTCCATGGTCCTGTACTGCCCGCTGCTGACCAGATAGATGGTGGTCTCAGAGGTCAGTTTGTTGCTGATCAACTCCAAGAACTTTGCTGGATCTGCAGCCTGGTTGCGTTCCGCGTAGTCCACCCAATCAACGAAATCGGGGTCGCCTGCCGTTGGGAACGGAATCACCGGACCTGTGGCTCGCGCTAGGTCGACCCGTCGGGTCAGCTCCCTTTGTAGCGACACGCCGAGCTGGTCGGGACAGGCGATCACGACAGCTGGGCCCTTGTGTGCTGACCAATCACTCGCGATCGCATCGGTCAGTTCTCCGTTCTGGGAACGGTCGCCGCGGGCTGATTGAACCGAGCCCAGTAGCCCCATGGCACAGATCGCTGTTACGAGGACGAGGGTGGCCCTAGGGCTTCGAATGACGGCGAGGCCCGCAGCTACGACCATCACCACTAGCGGGAACACGACCGCTGCGTATCTCGACGAGAACGTGTTGCCTGACGCCGCGGCCGCAGCCCATCCGAGAGCCATCGTGAGTGCTACCACAGTCAGCTCGGGGCGAATTCTGGGGTGAAAGTGCCCTTCAACGACCAGTTCTTGCTCGTCCGCGCTTACTGCTGAGCGTATGGACACAACCGCAGCGCCGACAGCTGCCATTACCAGGAAATACGAAAAGAACTGTGCGACCCCGAATCGGCCACCGGCAAAGTCAACCAAGGTGATGACCACGACTGATACTGGGCCGAACTTGTCGCCCCAAGGAGTGCCGGTGTGTGAGGCCTGGTAGGCCATCACAGGCAGCCAGGGCAGATACAACAAGCCGCCGAGCACCAGCCCGATGATCAACCTGATCGGTCCACGCCAGGATGCACCCCGATCAGAGTCGTTTCGACGGACCCACATTGTTGATAATGCAAGAATTCCGACTGCCCCGAGTAGCCACATTGCCCAGTAGTGGCTGTACAACAAGGCTGCTGAGTTGAGGGCGGTACCAATGACCAACAGCGCCGATCGTCGAGTCGTGTTGGAGCCGGATTCATCGCTGACCACGTGATCCGACACGCGACTCGGTGGCGTGAGCAGCTCGTCGGCCAGGAGGTATCCCGTGAGCACCAGGAGCATCACGAGTGAGTACATGCGCGTCTCGGCGCCGTAGCGAATCGCGTACGGCATGGTTGCGACAACAGCAGCTGTGATCAGCCCGACCCTGTGGGAGCCGAGTCGTGCTGACGGCCGTCGAGTGGCCAAACGTCGCCCCGCCACGTAGGCAAGAGGAATTGAAGCGGTTGAAAAGACTCCCGAGAGTGCCCGAACTGCCCAATCGGAATCGCCGAACAGGCCCATCCAGTAGTGAAGCATCAAGTAATAGAGCGGCGGGTGCCCGTCGTGGCGAAGTGCTTCGACCATGTCGCTGAACGGCAGAGCTGCAATGTTCACTGACAGCGCCTCGTCGAGCCAGAGTCCGCTCCGAGGCCAGAACCGTAGAGCGACTCCGGCGACGGTCGCTAGGACCGCGAGGATCGTGAGTCCAGAAACGGCTGGTGATGTCAGGTCATTCGAGTTGAGAGCATCGCCTCGGGTCGGTTGGTCTTCTCCGGGCCTTGGGTCTGGTTCGGTCTTCATCAGTTCTTGCTTTGGGGTGATTCAACAGTTGAACGTATTGCTTGTGCCACAGCGGCGGTGGTCTCGTCCCAGTTGGGGGGCTCGAAAGACAACGCTGAGCTGACCATGCGTTCGTGATGATCGGGTTCTTCGATGTGCCGGAGAATCAGGTGGACAAGGTCACCGACGCTGTCTGGGTCAACGAGCTCGGTATGTCCCTCGCCCGCTTCCGGCAACGCGCCTCCGGTCGACACGATCGCCGGTGAGCCGTTCACGAGTGCTTCGATAACAGGCACGCCAAGACCCTCGTAGCGGGACGGGGCGACAGTGATGAAAGCGTTTTGGTAGAGCCACAGGAGTTCGGCGTCAGTGAGGCCACCCAGCCACTGCAGGCGGTTTCCGAACTCCTCGTGCGACCGGATCCGATTCACGAGGTCATCGACCATCCAGCCTTCTTTGCCAACCAGCACCAGGCCCAGACCGGGATTGGTCCGTCGTAGTTCATCCCAGGCATTGAGAACCAGCTGATGGTTCTTTCGTGGCTCAACAGTTCCTACGACAAGCAAATACTTGTCGATGGAGTTCGGGAGTCGAACTGCCACTGGTGGACGGTCCACGAAGTCTGCGCCCAGCGCTGCTTGGTGGATGCGTCCAGTCAGATCAACTCCCATCCGGGAAGCGATCTTGAGTAGGTCGTTGCTGGTACAGCGTGAGTTGGTCAGGAACCGGGTGGAGTTCGTGACATGTGCTGTCAACCAGTCCGTGAACGCAGAAACCTGCCGGGGATCGAACCACTCGGGGTAGAGCGCCGGCATCACATCGTGGATGAACACCAATAGGTGCACCCCGTCTTGGCGAAGCTTGGGGAGCAGGGTCGAGCGCGGCTCGGGATCGAACCATGACCCTTCGATATCGAAGAACACCGAGCCGCTTTCGAATCTCTCGACGGCCAGGTTGCCGGTGTGGAAGCGTCTCTCCCGTAAGAAGGACCGAGCCTGCCGATACCGGATCCTTGTCTGGTAGACGATCTTTGTGTCCCCGAGCACCTTCACCACAGGAGCTAGGGGACCGAACTTGTCGGCCCTGCGGCCGGCCTGTCCTCCCGCAGGATGGATGTGAAGTGCTCTCGTTTCGGTGTCGGTCAGTAGACGAAATCCCCGTTGCGCTGCCGGACTGAACACCGGAATTACTTCAATGTCGGGGTAGTCGGGAGTATCCAACCGCGAGACGATCTCTCTGACCACCCGTTGGATTCCGGTCGTGTATGAGATCGAGATCGTGTCGGTGACCTCGGTGTACACCTTCACTCGCGACGTGGAGTGATCAACCTGGGGGTCACGCATGGGCACGATCGTAGAAGCCCACGCACCCGAGCAACGACTTGCCCGGTGGACAACAACCCGAAGGGCCGACCGCCACTGAGGCAGGTCGGCCCTTCGACAGACGAGGTGTTCCCAAAGTTGAATGTCGACCTCTTGGTGTCAACCCTTTAGCTTTCGTCAGTGGTTTGTTCCACCGGAATGCACTGGTGGCGTTTAGCTACCCCGTTGCCTATCAGCGGCTGACGATCACGGAGGACCCGTGGCCGAACAGGCCCTGGTTGGCACTGATGCCGACCTTCGCGTCCTCAGCCTGGGCGCCTTCAGCGGT
>JAGQSZ010000143.1 GCA_020439285.1 Microthrixaceae bacterium | reverse complement strand
CCCGGGCCGATATCTCGTTGATCGTCGGAGCCGATGACCCCACTTTGGTCACCGACCGTGAAGGCATCCCCATCGGCGACACCGGCCGATACGCGTGCCTCTGTGACCCGGCATTCACCCCAGTTGTCATGAACACCAAAGGCGTGGTCACCGACCTAGGACGAGCGCAACGCCTAGCAAGTGATGCTCAACGCAAAGCAATGGCACACCGAGACGGAGGATGCGTCTTCCCTGGATGCGACTCCCCACCAGAATGGGCCGACGCGCATCACACCTGGCACTGGAACGACGGCGGACCAACCGATCTACACCTACTCGCCTCACTGTGTCGCCACCACCACATGGTCACCCACCGAAAAGGCTGGACCATGGGCACCACGAAGGACCAATGGTTCTACTGGACAACGCCCAAAGGCCGAACCATCTGGTCCCAACGCCACGGACGCAAATACAACGGCCCCAAACCCGACCCCGATACCGAGGCCGAAGCAGCAACCGACAGCGGCAACGGCAACGAAGCCGCCTGACGAGCGACGCCGCACCCGAACACAGCCAGAAACCACGACCAGTGTGACCACCACACCGGTCCACACTGGCGCGCCCCAACACGACTGAGTCCACTGCCGGCTAGTTGCTCACTCACGGAGCACATCTGCGGCGTCGGATTGGTGACCATCCGATGGTCGTCGGGTTGAACCGATTTTGAGATCGGGCGCGAATCATGATCTCGGGACCATCAAGGTCGAGATTTCGCAGACTGCTCAATCGATTGACGTGTTGGCGACGCTGATCGGCAAGCACTACTTCCCGAAGAGACCGGGCTACTGCCTCTTTCATGGTCGGGGCTCTGAGGCTCTCGACCACCTCGTCGAGGCGGTCACCATTGATGCCTACCAATCGCTTGGCCATGAGCAGTATTTTTGGCGTGTTGTCCGGGCTACACGCAGTATGTCGCCGGGCGTCGCTGCGACTCGTGTGGTCTGCACCACTTGGGACACCCCCGTCTGTTATGAAACATCTAAGCCTTGCGGTGTAGCGGAAGGCACTGCTAAACCGCACGCGAAAGCGGACGATAGCGGACGATTACTCCTTGAGAGCCATACTGAAGTCAAGTCTCACGAGAAGCGCCAACCATGAGTGACCACAACGACCCGAAAAACGGAGATGTCTCTGATGGGCTTCGGTATGGAGAGGAACCTAGCGTCAACGCGGAGACAGGCCGGACGGAGTTACAGGCGCAGAACCCGCCTCGTGCCACAAGAGTCCCACGTGTCGGACTGGCCATCATTGGTGTAGCAGCTGTTGTGACCGCGGTCGTTGTGACATCGATGTGGTGGCCCTCCGGTGGGCAAAGAACGGTGGTCGCAACGGACGTGAGTTTGAAGACAACTACCGAGCCCTCGAAGAGCGGCGGTCAGGCTCCATGTCCTAAACAGATGGTCGTGTACATGAAGCTTGACTCGACTCAAGCGGACGTTGACGGTGTGGCTTCTGTTCTGGACTCGACTCAAGGAGTTGAAAAAGTTGTGTTCATGGACGATGCGATGACCTACGCCGAGTTCAAGGATTTGTTCGCCGAAGACCCTGATTTGGTGGACTCAGTGAATCCCGCTGACTTGCCGGTCTCGTTCCGGGTCACCGTTGCTGCTCTGTGGTCGCCCGAGGAACTACACCGATTCGAGGCACTTCCCGGTGTCGATCGGGTTGAGGTTATGGCACGAACCGTTTCAGACTTCGCGTGTGCGGTCACTCCAGACGACAAGAGTCTCATTGGACCATCAGGTCTTTGTTCCGAACCTGAGCGGGTGTTCGTGTACATGGCACTCGATTCCACCGAAGCGGACGTTGACGGTGTGGCATCTGTTCTTGACGCAACTGACGGAGTTGAAGATGTGGTGTTCATAGATCGGGAAGCGGCCTACAGCGAGTTCAAGGAAGTGTTCTTCGAAACTTCTGATTTTGTGGACTCAATAAATCCCGAAGAACTACCTGAGTCATTCAGGATTACTCGCTCTGCTTCTTGGTCATCCGAGGATCTAGACCGGATCAAAGCGCTTCCCGGCGTATTCCGCGTTGAAGACGGGATGGAGATCTTTCAGGCTCTCTGTGGCACCGGGGACACAAGCAGCAAAGACTTCGACGGGCTACCCGATTTCGGGGACTAGACGATCAGTACTATCAGGCTCTTCTGGCTCTGATGACAGATGACGGCTTATCCGGCTCTTCGGATTTCATGGGGGTAGGACGATCGGGAGTAGGTCCCAGTCAGCTATGCCGGCGCAGAGCAGGGCCCTGATCCGGTAGTGGCGAGCCATCGACGGCCTCGCTCGTCGTTCCTACACCGAGGTCGACCCCTCCGAGGTCGGGTCAACAACGGCTCCGGTCTGAGGGTTGATCGACACGGTCGAGCCTGAGACCGAACTCGTCGCGAGTCACCTCCATGGCGAATGAGAACTTGTCGACATCGACCGCCAGCTTGATGTCGTCGGGATGGCAGTGATCCGAACCGAGGGCAAGTGTCAGGGTCGCTTCGTCGCTGCTGGCAACACGTTCGGCGACCTCGGATCGATCGGTCGGGGCGTCAAGACGGATCGACTCGATGTATTCGGCGGTGAGCCTGTCATCGGCGCCGGGCCGGTCGGGCCGGTCGACCAGCCATCCGGTGATCACATATGTCGGTGCCCCCAGCTCTGCTGCGTTCACGGCTGTCGCTGTAGCTGATGCACACACCAAGCTCGCACACCACAGACGCGTTGCAGACGATGCCGCTACCACGCCCTGAGTGCCAGCCGAGGTTCGCTGCACAACCGTCCGACCATCCATGTCGAAGGCCGCGGCCATCACCGGCGAGTTCGGCAGGTCGAACCCTTCGGGACGAAGACCATGCTCCTCGCCCATCGCGACCGAACCTGTGTGAGCACGCTTAAACGCGAGCGCCTCATCGACAGATGCCACCAGGTAGATACGGCTGGCACCTGCCCCGAACGCGTAGGCTGCCGTTGAGAACGCGCGGATGACGTCCACAACAACCACTAAGCCGTCGGTCCCCTTGACGCCGGACGTGCTGATGTGGCGGGCAACCGAGACGGGGTCGACGGATGAGACCATGACCAACACGGTAGGCGTCCGCCGTGTCACTCAGCACCAGGCCGGCTGTCGTTCTGTCGCCCATAGGGAGCGGTGAACTCAAGAGCAGAACGACAGCCGAAGCGCCGCTACATCCGAGCACAGCATGGATTCGCTCACGAGGTCTGGCATCGACCACAAACAATTGCAGCGTTCGAACTCGACCTCTGTCCCGGCGCGATCTGAGGGCATCTCGGATCTCCTTGGGGGTGGTGACTTGGCCCTTGTCGGTGACCTTCATACAGGAATCCTACGGGCCCTCGACAACCGGATCAGCACCCTGTCGCAGCTTGGAGGGTTCGACATGCCTCAGCCATGCGCTCGGATCTGAGTATGGCCACTGGCTTGCTGCTCGTCTTCTGGGGCAACCCAGTTCTGACATTGCCTGCATTGCGAACTGGCAACCAGCGGCTCAGCGAATCCATTGGCGATCCGCGCTGTTTCAGTGAGTCGCGAGTTTTCGAAGCAGCGCACTCTCGTAGCCCTGTATCTAGGGACGCCTCAGGGTCGGCATCAGGGTCATTTCAGTGAAATCCCCGATGGTTTCCAGCTCTTGAAAGCCCGAGTATGGGCTCATGACAGATTCGGACCGCTCAGGCGATGCACGCTCAACGGGTAACACTGACGTCAGCGATGAGTTGGCTGGCCCAGCCTCTGACGAAACGACCACGGGGCTCGATCCTGCACCGGTTCCGGACGAGCCCAAAGGGTCACCGTGGGGTTCCTATGACGGGTGGGCGAGGAGTCTGCGGCGCTCACGAAGCGACCGCATCATCGGCGGGGTCGCCGCGGGTCTGGCCAAGTCCATCGGCGTGCCGACTCTGATCGTCAGGCTGGGTTTCGTGTTGGCTGGCCTGGTGTTCATCGGCATTCCGATCTACATCATGGCGTGGCTGATGATTCCCGACGAAGGAACCGAAACGCCAGTGGCCACCCCAGGTCGAGTGCTCATCGCTTGCGCCCTTGGTCTAGCAGGCCTGCTCATGTTGAACGGGGTCATGGGAGGGGCGCTGATCAGCCAGGCGATCATTCCCTTGGGTCTCATCTTGGTCGGTGTTGCACTGATCGTTCGCAGACCGGTGGATGTCCCGAACACACCGACCCTCCACACCGTGCCCCAGGACTCTCCAGGCCCCGGAACCGTGGCCACCGGGACACAGCCATTCACAGGTGAACATGCACGGGTCCCCACGAGCGGACCGGCTCCGTCGCCAGCGCCCAAAGCCAGGTTCAAGCCTGCATTCCCCGTGGTTGGCCTGCTCACCTGGTCGCTGATGTTCGTCGTGACGGGACTCCTAGCGGTGTTGGACCTGACCGGTGTCGCCAAGGTCGGCCCCGGCGTGGTCGCCTCCGCAGCGCTGTTGGTATTCAGCGCCGGTCTGCTGTTCTCGGCGTTCAAAGGCCGAGCCCGCGGATTGATACTTCCCGTTCTTGCTCTGACAACAGTGCTCGGCGTGTTGGGTGCGCTCGACATAAGAACGAACTCGCTAGATCCCACATTTGATCTGACCGTTGCAGCCGAAAGCGACCTTCCATCCGAACTCCAGGCGTCAGTAGGCGCCAGCACGCTCGACCTGAGTTCTGTAGCCCTGACCACTAATCACACGGTGCGCATAACCCAGACTGCAGGCAGAGTGCGGATCGTGTTGCCGCCGGATGTGAAAGTGCGCGTGCAAGCCAAGGTTGGCTTGGGCAACATCGACTTGATGCGCCCGAGCCGCCAGATCGCAGTGAGCAGCGATGAAGAGTTGCGCAAGAAGTGGGCGAGTAATGGTGTGCCCATTGAGGGCTCGCCGGTCGATAGGTCCATCCTCAACGCATTGGACACGTCGATGTCGTGGTATTTGCAGTCGGTTAGCTCGAAATCCGCTGAAGGAGCAGGGCAATCCGTTGGTTACACCTTGGAGCGCACAGCTAGTCATGAGTTGACACTCGATGTGTCCATGGGGGCCGGACGCATCGAGTTCATCGACCCCTATTGGGCTAGTGACGGTTGGAAACCGGTTGTTCCAACACAGCTGTGCACCGTCGGCGGCGGTCCCAGCGGAGTCGTCAAATCGTGTGACGATGTCGAGATAACCAAACGCGTCGCGTTGTGCATCAACGACAACCTGTATCTGGTCGATTGTCGCGAGGACCGCCCCGCCACGGTTGACAATCCCAGAGTGCCAGCGTGCCGTGACTTTTTCGGTGACTACATCGATTGTGAATCAGTTGGGATCGATCCCGTCAACGCCCAACTCGTGTCACCGACTGAGTCGTCGGAAGAGGGCGAGGCGCCGACACCGACGATTGCGATGCCCGATGCTTCTTCACCCGAAACTTCTTCCGGCACGGCCCCGACCACACAATCCACTATCCCGGAAACCACCATCCCGGTCGCCACAGGAGATTGAACGACATGGAAAGACACTCGATCGACAACCTCGCATTCGTGTTCGGTCTCGCTGGACTCGTGTCAGGCATATTTGCGCTGTTGCACCAGAGCGGAGCCATCGCTTTGAGTCTGGTCTCTGTCACTGCCATCGCCGTGCTGACAATCGGGCTCGGTGGACTGACCTTTGGGATTCTCGAGTTCAAGAAGCGATGATCTGGGCAACGTTGAGCAGTGATTGTCGAACCCGTTGAACAGCGGGGCCTCGTTGGTTCTGGTCGACAGTAGAGTCGGCCCATGGCCCAAAAGAAGTCCTGGTCCGAGATGACTCCATCAACTCGAAAGGCAGTGGTGGCCGGGGGCGTGATCGAGACGATCATGACTGTGGTCGCACTGCGTGATCTCAAGGGTCGGTCCAAGGGCTCGCTGAGGGGACCGAAGTGGCTTTGGGTCTTGCTGTTATTCGTGCAACCGGTGGGACCAATCGCGTACTTCATGTTCGGCCGTCGCCGCTGACCCTGATCAGACTGTCCGTGGTTGCCCGACAGTTCGGGTTGGAATGTCACAGGTCCGTGGTTCACTGAGATGAGCGACCGGGAGGTACGGGCCGATGGGCGACCTGAGGTGTATGTGGAAAGGGTGCCAGAGCGAGGCGACCGTAGTTGTTGATGACGATTTGTTGCTCTGCGATAAGCATTACGACCGTGCGTCACTCTTGGCTGATTTTGAGTCCGGGTTCTCATTTGGATTGTTCGCTGGCATGGCGGCCAACCTGACTCATCGCGATCCGCCTGTCGATGGTTGATGGGCCACGGCCCGGTGGCCATGGGATGACTTGGTTGGGGTTCGACGATCGTCGACCGATTGGCAGGTGACCTGCAGACAGAGTTTCCTGAACAACGTGGCTGGGGACGTGCGAACCTTCACTACATGCGTAAGCTCGCGGAGCGTTGGCCGACTGAAGACACATTTGTCCAGCACCCTGCTGGACAAATGCCGTGGACGAGCGTGACGACTTTGCTTGATGGTTGCGCCGACCGTGCTACGTCCGCCCTTGACTCCGGATCGTATGCCATGACAGCAGCCAACCTGACTCATCGCGATCCGTCTGCTGACAGCGATGAGTTGGTGGCCCGGTGTCGCTGAGATGACTCGGTTGGGTTTCGCTGTCACACTCGGATGACACGATCACAACCATGACAGAGGAAGTCGAACTACCGGGCGGCTATGCCGAACTACTCGCTCAGGCAACAGCGGAGGTGCGCTCAGCGCAATTGCGGGCTCATCTAGCCGCGAACACCGAACTGCTTCGGTTGCGGTGGCGTATAGGCAGGCTCATTCTGGATCGGCAGGAGGCGCACGGTTGGGGTTCGAAGGTCGTCGACCGATTGGCATCTGACCTACAAGCAGAGTTTCCAGGGCAGCGTGGCTGGTTGAGAGCCACACTCCACTACATGCGCAAGCTTGCAGAGCGTTGGCCGACTGAAGACACATTTGTCCAGCACCCTGCTGGACAAATGCCGTGGACGAG
>JAGQSZ010000142.1 GCA_020439285.1 Microthrixaceae bacterium | reverse complement strand
TTCCTTCAACAGGCGAGGCAACCGCGGCCAAGATGCCTGTTACGAACAACACTCCAAGGGCTGGCGCCTGGATGTAGAGGCCCACCTTGGCGAAGGATTCGCCCACTCCATCAACGGCTCTGGCCACGAGTGGCTGGGAGAACAAGACTCCGAAAGCGACGATTGCGGAGAGGATATGAAGAAAGACCCAAAGTTGCATGGCTCAGGTTCTAGTCCATGTTCATGGTGTTCGGCATTCCGCCCCCTGAGGCCAATGTCCAACTAGCGTCCGAATCATGGCCCTGATACCGACACTTCTGGCTATCGCCATCGGCATCGGTCTCGGACTCCGTTGGGGTGGTGATCTGTCCAACATCAGCCGCTGGCAACCGCTGCTGTGGCAGGCACTTGTCGGTGGTGTGGTAGTGATAGCACTTGTTGATCTGATCGGGATCACCGGGTGGTTCGGCGCGTTCTTGGTCCTCGCCGCAACTGCTTCCATTCTGGCGTTCACTGTCTTGAACATCAGAGTCGGTGGGATGATCGTGATCGCTGCCGGCACCGGGCTGAACCTTTTGGTCACCCTGTTCAACTGGGGTCGACCAGTCAGTAGCTCTGCCTTGGTCACTGCCGGAATCATCAAGAAATCTGACTTGGCGACTCTTGTGCTGACGGGTGGACGCTCCGCAGAGGGCGGCGCGGTACTCGGATTCTTGGGCGACATCATCCCGCTGCCATGGGGGCAGGTGATCTCGATCGGTGACGTTCTGATCCTGATCGGCACCGTGTTGGTTACCACGAGCATCCTCCGGTGCAAGGCGGTTGCTGGCGGAGTCAACCCATTCGCCAATAGCCGGGGCGCCGTCGGGTACTCCAACGCCCTAGACGTTCTCGGACGAGGCCCAGCGCCCCGACGTGGACCAGGGCTCCATCCTTCACGGCTGAACGGCAAGCGCGACAGGCGCGCACCACAACCGGGTAGACGTCCCCGCTGACAAGTGTCGGCAACTGCTGTGTGATCTTCCGAGCCGGATATTCCGGCAACTCGAACGGAGGACAACATGGCCCAACTCGGTCTCGACCCAGAGCAGATGCTCGTGCTGCAAAAGTCGCTGCAACGTGAAGCCGGAACGATCAGAGCGCTTGCCAAACAACTCGATGGTCAGCTGAAGTCCGCTTGGTGGAAAGGACAGGATTCCGACAGGTTCCGGTCCGAATGGGACGGCGCCCACAGAGCCCAATTGGAGAAGGTCTCAGCAGCACTGGAAGCCGCTTCCAAGACGGTTGCAGCCAACATCGCGCAACAGAACCAGGCCAGCCAGAGTTGATCGGCACTTCGATTCGAGACTGATCAGAGCAAACCTGTTGAGGTTTCGGTGGAACTACTGCTTGGCTTCGACCATGGCGATGGAGCACAGAGCGAGCTCCGGATTCGCATCGCTGACGACGTCACGGTTGGAGAGTTGGCCGATCACCTAGCGGCACGTTCGGGGCTCCCCAACGGACTGACCATCGGAAGTCTCTCGCGAGGCGCCCTCGTTGCCGACGTCGGCCCCGAATCCGGTAGCTCTGTCTCACTTGTCGATGATGCCCCGAGCGCTGAACTCGACCGTCTCGCCCCAGTGACCGTCGAGTTCCGCTCGGATCAGAACTCAAGCAGTTTCGACTTGCACCAATTGACCTACGGGACAAATGACCTCGGAGCTTTCGACATCCGCGTGTCGGATCGTGTCGAGGTGGTCCCCGAGGGTGCCGCCCGCCTCTTGGTCAATGGCGAACCTGTGATCGGCGTTCATCGGGTTCGTTCTGGTGACCTAATCATGGTTCTTGCCCTGGAGGTCGAAAGACCAGCGCTCGGAACAGAGACTCGCAAAGCCTGCGGACCCGAACCATCGTGGACCAAGGGCTGCACTGCCAAAACCATGATGGTGAAGGTGGATGGCCGCCTGGCTCCACCGGTCAGCGGCCCCTTTGTCGCTCACCGGAGCGCACAAAGACCACACGTCGAGTTCAAACCAGTTCGGGTATCTGTGCCATCGCCGCCAGATGCGACTCGAGTACCAGCGATGCCAATTCTGTCGGCTGTGGTTCCCTTGCTACTCGGAGTCGCGCTGTGGGTCGTCACCCGTTCGCTGGCCAGCACCTTCTTCGTGGTATTCAGTTTCGCCTATGTCGTCGCTGCTGGTTTCGAAGCACGCCGAGAGTTCCGCAAGGAACAGACATTCCGTGAGGACCAGTTCCACCAAGGGGTAGCGCGGGCCCTAGAGACGGTTGCGGGTTGCAATCGAGAGGAGGCCAGAGTCGGAAATCAGCTCTACCCGGGGCCATCGAACATCCACCAACTCGTCATGGAACGCGACGAACGGGTCTGGGAGAGGAGCGTCGACGACTCGACAGGCGATTTCTTGGTCGCACGAATCGGGAAGTCACTGCAACGCGGCTCGACACGCATTGATAGGCCCTCAACCGGGCGGTTGGATCTGCTTGACGAGCTGAACTCAGCCCTTGACGACGCAGAAGTGACCACACGGATAGAGACGGTCAACCTCGATCAAGGTGCGGGTCTCGGCATCATCGGAAACGACGAACAAATCACGTCGCTAGCGCGATGGGTCGTACTACAACTTGCTGCGCTCAACGGACCAGATCAGATCCAATTGGTTGTCGTCTGCAAACCCGAGAGGCTTCACGAGTGGCGTTGGACTGCATGGCTCCCCCACATGCGCTCGCACAGCAGCGCTGCCAGGGCTCTGATCGTTGTTGACGGCGCCACCGATGAGGAGGTGGAGTTCGCAATCGGTGAACTCCCACCCGACAAGGTCCGGCTACTGTGGCTTGATTCAACTCGAGCCAACCTTCCAAGAGCCCTGCGTCAAAACATTGAAGTGGGCAGCACAGCTCGAGTAACCAGGGCCACTGGGCAAGACACTTCCGTGTTTATTTCGTCTGAGCTCAACGAGTTCAAGTGCGATGGAATCACTCGCGAGTCTGCAACAACCATGGCTATGAGGCTCGCACCGATGATTCATGAGCGAGCACTTGAAGGACCCCAAGACGATGGTCCAGAACGGACAGATCTGACGAGCATTGTCACACGCGGTCTCCTAGACGACATCGCTGTTCTACTCGGTCTGTGGCAATCATCGAGGTCGAACCCCAGACTGTCAGCCCCCGTGGCCAAGTCGGGGGCTTCGATCGTCGAACTCGATCTTGCTGAACAAGGTCCCCATGCGCTTATCGCTGGGATGACGGGTGCCGGGAAGAGCGAGCTGCTTCGAACCTGGCTCACCTCGATTGCTCTTCACCACCCGCCTGACAAAGTGACGTTCCTGTTGGTGGACTACAAGGGTGGCGCTGCATTCGGTCCACTCAGTGCGCTTCCTCACACTGTTGGTCTCATCACTGACTTGGACCGTGATCTTGCTGACAGAGCAATGGTGTCCTTACGCGCTGAGCTTAGGCATCGAGAGCTCTGGCTGTCCGAAGCTGGCGCCGAGTCGATGCGTGCCGCCGTTTCCGTTGGAGACCGTCCACCGTCACTGATCGTCGTAGTTGACGAGTTCGCAACACTCGCCAAGGAGATCCCCCAGTTCGTGGATGAACTAGTCGACATTGCACAGCGCGGAAGAAGCCTAGGGATTCACCTGATCCTTGCCACCCAGCGCCCCCACGGCGTAGTGAGCGAGTCGATCCGTGCCAACACCGCGCTTCGAATAGCTCTTCGAGTTGCTGATCCCGACGACAGCACCGATGTGATCGACGTACCAGACGCATGCTCGATCCCGAGCAACCGACCGGGCACAGCGATAGTCAGTGTTGGGCGTGTCCGCTCCAAACCGCTGCGGTTCGTCTACTCGTCTGGCCCTAGACACACCGACGCACGAATCGATTCTGAGCCTATTGAGCTACACCCCGGGAGCCACCAAGCTCGATTTGCCCACGCGTGCACAGAACTCGAAGCTGCAGTGACCGCAGTGGGCGCAGGTTTCGCCGAATCAGGCAAGGAACTCCCCCGACCGCCCTGGGTGCCGCCGTTGTCCCGATCGGTTCCAGTTTCCCGACTCTCTCCCGATACTGAGTCGGTTGACGTGCACGAGTTGGTGCTCGGAGAGGTCGACGTTCCGGAGCTTCAAAAGGTCAGCCCGTTTACGTTGGACCTGAACGCGAACGTCGGGACCGCATTCTTTGGCGGGGCGGGCGCCGAACGCGCAGTTGCAATCTCGGCTGCTACGGCTGCTGCGTCACATCAACTCGAACGCTCGACCATCTATGTCATCGGCCGCCCCGATCAGCACGCGACGGACTCCATCGAAGTGTTCGACCGAGAGCGTGTCCTCAGACTGCTTCGAGGGGTCAGAGACCGAATCAGCTTCGCTGCCAGGGGACTCGACCAGTCATTCCCACGCACGCTGATAGTCATCGAGGACATAGCCACATTCGAAGAGCATTACAGGAGTGTGAATCGTGGCGAAGCTCTACAGATACTGGAGCAGGCGGCAAGGTTTGGAACGTCGGCCATGGTGAACCTGATCGTCGGCGCTGCTCGACGACTCGACCTAGACCCTGGCTTGGCCGTCGGTTTCGGCAACGCTGTCTACGTGAAAACGACGAGTGCCGATGAGGCTGAGGCTCTCGGAATACCCAGGTCCCTAGCCGGCCCGTTACCTACGGGTCGGGGCTATCACGATGGTCACTGGATCCAGTTTTGCAGCACCTACGGTTGCTCCTCGGAGTGTGTCGGCGTCCATCAAAGAGTCCCGCTGCTACCCCAACGCATAAGCCTCGAGTCATTGGATCTCGGCTCAACTGCCACAACCCACGGCACAGCCGTCAATGCCAACGGTGGGGACTCAGAGGCAGGTGCACATGTGGGATCCGAGGGCTGGTCGATACCCATCGGCCTCGACACAGACTCGCTACAGATTGCGCATCTGGATCTCACACACGGTCACGGGATCGTCGCAGGACCGCGACGAAGTGGATGCTCAACGACATTGGCAACACTGGCGTCGTCGGCGCGGACCTCTCGTCGTTGTAAGCAAACTGGATCGAGCGCAGTGCCTCGATTCACAGTGCTGTTGTGCGCAGACGACTTCAGTTCACAAACCATGTCTCCGACTCCGTGGAACCGAATTGAAATACTCGGCACAAACGACCCGACGGAATCTCTCCTACAGCTATTCGAAGAGGTCAGGACGCAACTTAATATCGGGTCCGCCGTGCTGTTGTGCGTTGACGATCTGCCGGACCTTCTTGCCAGCAACCACGCCACATGTGTTGAAGATCTGCTCGGCCGCTTGCTGATCATGTCCAGGACCTCAGAACTACGAATCATTCTCGGCGGTGAGATCGCAGCGATGACTCGGTGCTACTCCGAGGTGGTCACCCGCGTGCGGTCATGCAGAACTGGGGTTCTGTTGCAACCCGATATCGACTCACACGGCACCCTCTTGGGCTGCGATCTGCAACAGCGCGATGAACTGCCAGCGAGGGCCGGTCTCGGGTGGGTCATCAACAACGGGGTTGCCGAGTCGACACAAATTGCTGTCACAGACTGATTGACTTCGCCACCCTGAGATCGGTGGTGTCAGAGGCCAACGCCTTCGACTTCCGCCGCACTCACTGGGCCACTATCGGGCTCTTCATTTAGATCCCCGGAGCTAGACAGGTCGTCCACGGTTACTAGCGGAACAGTAAGAGCGTGCTGCACCAATCTGCGCCGCCGGTCCATCGCGTTGCCGCCCAATTCGCCATGCAGGCCTGGGACCCCTGCTCGTTGAACCTTCTCGCAGAGGTGATCCAGCTTGCGATTGAACTTGGTAATTGGCCAGCCAAGACGCTGGGCTGCCATGCGATTCGAAACCATCGGAGCGTCGAGTTGGCCCGGGTTCAGCAGGTACTGCTCTGTCAGCACCAGAAGCAACCGCCGCTGATCCTCGTTAAGTTCAACCCTTCCCCAGTCAAGCGTCTCAGTTGATTCGATCCCTCCTTCACCAAGCAGGTCCAGATCCCATTCGAAGGATTCGAGCGATCCAGAGACTTGATACGTCGTCGGTCCTGCGGCAAACGAAACGGTGAAATCTCCCATTAGCACAGCGCATGACAATCCCGGAGCGATGGTCATCATGGATGGGCCTGAGCAGTCCCGAACTTCTAAGACCTGCCTCTTGGAATGGTTCTCCAACCACCAGATTCCGTCGGAGTGTCTGAACCTTCCGACAACACGATGCATGTAGGGGTTGTCATCGATCACCAGATCACCGCAGCGTCCGAACGACACCGTGTCGGTCGACGGGACCTGACGCTCGTCACCACAGAAATCCAGATACAGGCTCCAGCTTGTGGATCCCAACGCAGTCGACGGCCTGCGTGCCGTCGACTTCCCAGCTTTCCCAGAAAGGCGTTTCATTCAACTAGATTACATTACTTATCAATGTATTTCATGATGCTTCAATAATATTAGTCCTGACCAAGACTGTGGTCTGGCCCCGCCGCCGCCTCCGTCTTCGGCCGACCAGTATTCCGAGAACTCGGATTGGAGCGCTCCACGGGCCGAGGCCGTCCAGAGGTTCTCCGATGCGTCTACGAGTCCATGACGGCGTAATGCGAGTTGGAACAGGTAGTTGAGCTGTGGCCAACTCGGTCCACGCCAATATGCGTCCGGGTCATAAGTCGGCTCACTCGGATGAACTTGCCTAAGTCCGAAAGGTCCACAGAATGAGGCCTCGCTGACCAGTTCGCTCACCGCGTCAGCAATGACCTGGGCTCGCCGTTCCACGAGCAACGGCAGCAGTCCCTCTAGGGTTCGAGTTGCCCTCGAGCCATTAGTCGTGGCTCCTTCATCCACCCAGGTGCGCAGCTCGGAGCTCCATTGAGCAGTCAACGATTCAGACAATTCCGTTGCCAGCGCCGCCAAGTGATCATCGCTGGTGAACTCGGCCAACTCAGCGGCACAGAACGAGATCAACGCGTTGAATGCAACTGAGCCGATAGTGCATTGAGTTGACGACACCGGCGTTCCGTCATCTTTGATGAGAGCAGCTACGAGTTCACCCTTGCGGCGGAACCACACGGATTCATC
>JAGQSZ010000141.1 GCA_020439285.1 Microthrixaceae bacterium | reverse complement strand
GTGACGTACTTGCCGACCTCTCGGAGGAACTCGAGGATCGACATGGATTCGGTCCAGTCACGATTGTCAACGAGGATCGCGGCGTTGGAAGCTGCCGTGAAGTCCAAGAACCGCGAGAGTTGCTTCTTGATCGAGTCACGGTTCGAGTCCAGGACTTCGGAGTCCAAGAATGTCCGCTCGGAGTCCCGACCCGATGGGTCTCCGATCATTCCGGTCGCTCCACCCACGAGAGCTATCGGCCTGTGGCCGGCCTCCTGGAATCGACGCAAGAGCATTATCGATTGGAGATTTCCGATATGCAGCGAGTCAGCGGTGGGATCAAAGCCGCAGTACAAGGTCATGACTCCAGATGCCAGACGCTCGACAAGAGCATCCTTGTCGGTGGAATCCTGAATCAACCCGCGTTCATGTAGTTCCTGCAGAAGCTCATCACTGGCGAGCATTTGGTCCTCCAAGTATCGGCACCGGCTGCTGCGGGGCAGCAATCCTGAGACGAGGCTACATAGCACCGGTGGATGTCCGGCCAATCCACCTCCGCCGATGCACAATGGTCACCGATGTTTTCCCTTCGCCGACGGATACCGACGCTGATCGGCGTGGCTCTGACGATCGCCCTGGCTGCCTCCGCGTGCTCCTCGGCCCGAGAGGCGCCCCCGATCCTGTTGCCAGTGAATGCCGAACCCTCAGCGATCTACGACGCCAACGGGACACTGATAACAACGCTGCGCGAGGAAAACCGATCTGTAGTCCCGCTTGATCAGATCCCCCGGTTGCTCCAGGACGCTGTAATCGCTATAGAAGACGACCAGTTCTGGCATCACAATGGGATCAACCCACGTTCGATTGCGCGAGCAGCGAAGTCCAACGCCGCTTCGGGTGAAATAACCCAGGGCGGCTCCACGATCACACAGCAGTACGTGAAGAACGCTCTGCTTTCAGACGAACAAACCCTTGGAAGGAAGATCGAAGAGGCCAGCCTCGCTATGGCCCTCGAAAGGAGCTATTCCAAGGAACTGATCCTCGAGTTGTACCTGAACACGATCTACATGGGCTCGGGTGCGTACGGTGTGGACGCTGCAGCCCGGGCTTACTTCGGAGTTCCGGTGGATCAAGTCGATCTCCCCCAAGCGGCGCTTCTGGCCGGGATCATCCAGTCGCCGGCTCGACTCGATCCTCGCAAGCATCCAGAGAATGCGCTCAAGCGGCGCAACCTGGTCCTAGCTGAAATGCTCGAACAGGGATTCATCACCCGACCCCAGCACGACCAAGCCAAGGCGACTCCGATTCAGCTTGCCGAGGCCGAACTCGCTCCCGAAGAACAGCCCTATCCGGCACCGCACTACGTCGATGAGGTCAAGAACTGGCTGCTCAACAAGTCGGACACGCTCGGTAAGACCCGTGGTGAGCGTAGGGAACGGCTGCTCCGTGGCGGGCTGAAGGTCTACACCGCAATTGACCTGGGCTTGCAACAACAGGCTGAAGATGCGATCAAATCTGTGTTCCCCCAACAGGGAATCGACCCCAAACAACCAGACGCGGCTCTGGTCTCGATCGAACCCAAAACGGGCTTCGTCAAGGCGATGGTCGGCGGTTACAACTATTTCGGCACCCACGAATACCGCCAAGCGAACTTGGCGATGGGCACCGGTCGATCGACTGGATCTGCATTCAAGCCCATCGTGATGGCCACTGCTCTGGAGGCAGGCGTCTCCCCCACCAAGAGCTTCAACTCTCCTTCATCCACACAGTTCAAGATTCCCGGTGGGATCTGGCGGGTCAAGGGAGGCGGAGGCCTGGGAGCCGGCAACCTCCACCAGTGTCTAGTTGTGTCGTCAAATACTTGCTATGCGAACGTGATCATGGACAAGGCCGTGGGAGCGGCGCGGACCAATGACATGGCAAAGCGTTTGGGGATCGTATCGACGGTCTTAGACCCCCAACCTGCAATGGTTCTCGGGCCGAACAACACGACTGTCCTTGACATTGCAAGCGTTTACGCGACCTTCGCTGATGACGGTATTCACGTTCCCCCTGTGTTCGTCACCAAGATCGTCGACTCCAACGGCGAGGTCATCTACCAACACACTCACACACAGTCCAAAGCGGTCGAACCCGAGGTCGCCCGGCAGGTGACCGAGGCGATGGAGGGTGTAATTGACGGTGGTACGGGTAAGTCAGCTGCAATTGGCCGACCGGCTGCTGGCAAGACCGGTAGTGCTCAGCGGAACACCGATGCTTGGTTCAGCGGATTCACTCCTCAGTTGGCCACTGCCGTCTGGGTCGGTTTTGCTCAGACCCGTGCCGACAGGAGCGGGGTGAAGCGTCTGGTGTCCATGACGTCACCGAACACTCGTATAACCGTCTTCGGCGGCACCTATCCGGCAAAGATCTGGTCCGCTTTCATGAAGTCAGCGTTGGCAAACTCTGCTGTCTTGCCGTTGATTAACGTTGAGGACCCGCCAATTCCAACAACCACGGTGCCCTCGCCCAACTCAACGGTCACTGACAAGGTCCAAAGCGACAGCTATGTCGAGGTTCCCGATGTGTCTGGGTTGACTCCCGACGCCGCGAGGAAGAAGGTCCAGGCCGCTGGTCTGACGGCCAAGGATCTTCGTGTCGAGATCGCCGGTCTTGCAGGTTCCACGGTGACTGCGCAGTCTCCCGGAGCAGGCGCAATAGTGGCCAAGGGCTCCCAAGTATGGATCCAGTTCCCAGTCGAACCGCCACCCCCCACGACCACAACGACTACTACTGCTACGACGACTACAGCACCGAGCACTTCCACTTCGTCCACAGCACCACGGCGTTGAGCGTCTGACACACGACCTCCACCTGAGATGCGTGCTACCCAGCCGCATCGCAATGACGGTCACTGCTTTGTCTGATGGCATGCTTGATGGGCATGACTTCCTCAACGACCGAATCCACAACGGGAACCGAGGGCACCGAGTTCCCAAGGGTCGATCCGCTCGACCAGGGGCCCAACAGAAGCCGAAAGATTCTTGTCATCGTTGCCGTCGGCCTTGCCGTCACCACAATCGCCTGGCTCTACATCATCTTTGGTTACCGGCCTGAGCTCTTGATTGACGAGCTAGCCGATAAGACTTTCCCTCGACAGGCCGAAGAGATCTGTGCAGCGGCCAAGACACAACTCGAAGAGTTGCCCTATGCGAGCCAGGCACGTTCTGCTGATGAGCGTGCTGACAGCGTTGCTGAATCGAACAGAATTCTCGACGAGATGCTCGACGATCTGGAAACTATTGCTCCAACCGAACCGCCTGTGGCCAAAGAAGCGGTAGCTGAATGGCTAGGCGACTGGCGCACCTACCTAGGTGACCGTCAGGCTTACGTAAACAATTTGCGCAAGGACTCGAGTGCCCGTTTCCTCGAGACCGCAAAGGGTGACCCGAACAAGGGCATAACCAGGGCGATCACATCATTCTCGCAAGTCAACCGAATGCAGTCGTGCGCCACGCCTGCAGACCTGAGCTGACTCGACATCGCACAGCTAAGCCAGAAGTTGCCGATCAGCCTTGGACGAGGAATCGGCGATATGCCTCCGAGCCCCTGTGGGCCAAACGCGTCAGAGATTCTTCGTCGCTGATCTCATCGAGCTCTTGCCAAGGCACCCAACGAAGCGCCTCTGATTCAGAGTTACCGCGAGGTTGTGCGTCTGGTGGAGCAATGACCACGAAGCGCAGGTCCAAGTGCAAGTGGGAAGGTTCTGGTCCACGCTCCGGTATCCGATGGATATCGACATCGATAGCAGGCAGCAGTACGGACAGGCCCTCGATTCCGGTCTCTTCGGTTGCCTCTCGCAGCGCCACCCGAGCTAGATCATGGTCACCATCAGCATGACCTCCTGGTTGCAACCATCGCCCCAACTTGGCGTGCAACATGAGCAGAGCACGTTCCCCGGCGGCATCCACGACGAGTGCTGAGCCCGTCAGATGCCCGGGAAGAGTGGATCGATCTGCAAGCGCTGCACCGTGGATTGTCAGTAGGTCGAGGATCTGATCCCGATCGGACTGATGAGGGAGCGCTGCCT
The DNA here is from genome assembly GCA_020439285.1 of Microthrixaceae bacterium. Classification (GTDB taxonomy): domain Bacteria; phylum Actinomycetota; class Acidimicrobiia; order Acidimicrobiales; family Microtrichaceae; genus JAGQSZ01. The sequence continues at coordinate 3,071 of JAGQSZ010000141.1, read as the reverse complement.
CAAGTAGACGACTGCGAGAAATGGCCGGGTCGTTACTCCTGACCAGTTCCTCCTCGTTGACGGCCACGAAGGAGATCGTTTCAAACACGCTGCACCTTTCCGCGCGAGACCCAACGGCTATTGGGTACCGAGAACCTCCACGGGAACTCGGCAGCCCTGGTGATTCCGATCCTGGTGGTCACCAGCGGATTCGAAGGTGACGCCATCCCATCGGTAGCCAGCTGGATCCGAGATGCCTGCGACAGGAGATCGGTCCCATCGTCATCGCCTGTGATGGCTAGAGCTGCACACAGTTTCCCTGGGCCGTTCGTCAGGTCGACCTCACGCGTTGTCTTCGGCCGTCGCCCGCGCATCACGTCGATGTTAGATACGGGTTCAACGGCGCGAACCAGAGCAGCGCCCGCTTCGCCATCTCCGCAGAGCACGATGTTCGAGCACCAGTGGATGCCATAGGACCGGTACACGTAGAGAAACCCCGGCGGACCAAACATCGTGGCGTTACGTGGAGTCATGCCCCGGTACGCGTGGCTCGCCGGGTCATGGGATCCCCAATACGCCTCGACTTCCACGATTCGGGTTACGACTCCGTCTGCTATCAACAACTTGTTGAGCAGCTTGGGTGCGACCTCAGGCGGGCTGCCCGAGAGCTCACGAGAGTCCACCAAACGAATCGGTTCCGAAGTCATGGACTCGCGCCTCTATTCAGCGGTGACTGCTCGCCATCGTTGTGACTCACCTGCGAGCCGTTCGGCCAATCGCTTACGTTGTTCCGCCACGGGGAGGGGTCCCGCGCCTCCGGGAGTCGTGCGCCTGGTGACCGCAACACCGGGTTGGAGTAGCACTGCTGCTTCAGCCCCGAGATGTTCGTTGACTTCTACGAGATCGATGAGAGGAACGCCCTGGTCAAGGCTCTCACGGACGAGCGCTCCGACGACGGCGTGGGCATCACGGAAACCCATTCCTTTGACCACGAGGAACTCGGCGAGGTCGGTTGCTGACGCATACGGGCTGTCGGCCGCAGCACGCATTCGATCAGCGTTGATCGACATTGTTCGGTACACGCCGGTCAGGGCTGCGAGGCCCAGACGTACAGTGTCGAGCGAATCAAAGAGTGGCTCCTTGTCCTCTTGCAGATCACGGTTGTACGCCAAGGGAAGCGACTTCATCGTGGCTAGAAGTCCAGCGAGGTTTCCGATCAAGCGACCGGCTTTACCCCTGGCGAGTTCCGCTATGTCAGGGTTCTTCTTCTGGGGAAGCATCGACGAACCGGTTGCATAGGCGTCGTCGAGTCGAATGAACCCGAACTCATCAGTGCTCCACAACACGATCTCTTCACCCATACGGGAAAGATGAACACCGATGATCGCGAGGACAGCCAACGATTCCGCTACGAAGTCACGGTCCGAAGTCGCGTCGAGCGAGTTCTCGAATCTCTCACCGAAGCCGATATCGGTAGCTGTTCCATCGGGATCCAATGGGAGCGAGGACCCGGCAAGGGCACCTGCGCCCAACGGCGAGACGTCCATGCGCCTCCGAGTGTCCCAAATACGGTCAACGTCACGGAGCACAGCCCATGCGTGGGCCATCAGATGATGGGCGAGCATCACGGGCTGAGCATGCTGGAGGTGCGTGTAACCCGGAAGGTAGACACCGCCTTCGCCGACACCGGCATCATCAGCACGCTCAGCAAGAGTCGTGGCCAGTTCAAGCGCGGCTTCAGCCACAACGCGGAGTTCACGCAGGACGAACCAGCGGAACGCTGTAGCCACCTGGTCGTTTCGAGAACGCCCCGTGTGGAGTTTCGTTCCGGGCTCGCCAGCAATCTCCGTTACGCGACGCTCGATTGCTGTGTGGATGTCCTCATCGGATGCTTCGAACTCGAACCGGTCTTCGGCGAATTCCTCTGCAACGGAGTCCAGAGCAGCCAAGACTGCTCCGACCTCTTCGTCGCTCAGTATTCCGCCGCGGCCAAGACCTCGGACGTGTGCCCGTGAGCAATGAATGTCATCGAAGACGAGCCGAGAGTCATACGAGAGGCTCTCGGTGAACGCGACCAGTTCTGCTGCAGGCCCGGTGTCGAATCGACCGTGCCAGAGTTGTTTGCGTTGAGCCATCAGACTTCCGAGCCGGGCCCTTGGACCGACGACCAAGTTGCCAGACCGAGCCCCCACAGACGGACGAAGCCCTCAGAATCAGCGTGACGGAACCTGTCCGCAGCGTCATAGGTAGCGAGACCGTAGTCATAGAGAGACAGTGGAGCCTTGCGACCAACCACATAACAACGGTTCGCTTCGAGAGCCAACCTGACATCACCTGTTACGGGCCGCTGGGAACTGTCGATGAACGCGTCGAGTGCTTCCCGAAGAGGCGAGAACCAAAGCCCGTCATAAACGAGCTCCGCGTAACGGTGCTCCAACGCGATCTTCTGACGTTGCAGATCGCGCTCCAAGGTGATGGCTTCCAGATCGGCGTGAGCCAACATGACTGCCAACGCACCGGGCGCCTCGTAGGTCTCTCGGCTCTTGATCCCCACGCGACGGTTCTCGACCATGTCGAGACGGCCCCATCCATAGGATCCGACCAGGTGGTTCAACTCGATGATGAGCTCATGGAGTTCGAGGCGTCGACCATCGATCCCAACAGGAACGCCTGATTCGAAGTTGATCGTCACTTCGGATGGATCGGTTCTGGTCTGGCGTGTCATCTGCCAGACGCCTTCTGGCGGCTTGGCCCAGGGGTCTTCCATCTCGCCACATTCGATGGCGCGTCCCCACAGGTTGTCATCGATCGAGTAGAGCTTTTCCTTGGTTGCGCCGACGGGGATCGAGTGCTCAGCGGCGTACGCGATCGAGTCCTCACGGGTGAAGCCCCAGTTGCGAACCGGTGCGACCAGTTCGAGGTCTGGGGCCAGAGCCATAGCTGCAACTTCGAAGCGGACCTGGTCGTTGCCCTTTCCGGTACACCCGTGGGCGATGCCATCCGCACCGTACTGTCGAGCAATGGCAACCTGGTGTTTCACGATCAGCGGGCGCGAGAGCGCGCTCACCAGCGGGTACTGCTTTTCGTAGAGT
>JAGQSZ010000140.1 GCA_020439285.1 Microthrixaceae bacterium | reverse complement strand
CCGAGACGTGAGGCCAATAATGAAGCAACTCACGACTTGCCCGAGCCGGACAACCCGACGAGCGCGATGTGATGCGAGGACGGTCCCACGGTCATGGCAGGGCCTCCGAAGTCGTCAGACTATTTGTGGACGCTCTATTTGATTGCGACGTCCAGGCCATCGAGCAGGGTGACGATTGCCTGTCGCAACGGGATGGTCGGGCAATCCCTGGCCTCGAGCATGACCGTGACGTCGTCATCGCATTCGAATACGAGCGCGGACGAGTCTCGATGGATCTTTGTGTTGGTGCGGAAGCGTGCCTCATCAGAATTCTGAGCCTCTACGGATCGGACCTGACCCCACGCTAATCGCATATCGGTCAATCCCGGGCCGCTGACCTCCATGCCTTCTTCAGACAGGACTGCAGTGCAACGCTTCCTCTTCTTGGATTCGTTGGGGAATCCACCGAGATAGGTGACGTCTTCTAGTTCGAGTACTCCAGCTGGCCGTTCAGCACGGCTCTCAGGGGCGCTGTTCGCCAAGGATGCGGCTTCCGCAGCGATTGTCCGGCTGAGTGCCTCGACTACGGCGTTGCAGAAAGTTTCTGTCCATCCGGCCCCGATGACCCTGCCATCGTCGGTTGTTATCTCGACTTCGGTAAGTCCATCTTTGGGTCCATCGCCGATCGCGTCCAGGCCCCGAATGCTCATGAGTTCGACCCAGACCGGCTCGTCCTCACCTTCGGTCCGGCCTATACCGAGTCGCGTTGGTGAAACAACGAAGAGTGCATCGACGCGAGACCCACCGGGTGGCACGACCCAGCCCCTACCAGCGGTTTCGTTCTTGTCATCGCTCGAATCGCCCGGCTCCGCGGCCCCCTGTGGTGCCGATTCAGCTTCTGGGTCAGACGCTGCTGCTGGCATCGTGTCGGGTTCGGTGGATGAGGTATCGCTGTTATTCGAGTTTTGTGACACGTCGGTCAACTTGGGGTCACCTTCCAGACCCGATCCGCTAATCGGGTCCTCGCTCCTGACCATCAACGGTACCGGCAATACTGCATGGAGTGGATCCATTGCCGCGAATGGGTCTGGGCCGCCCCACAGTTGGATGTCGGTGGAGGGCATCAGAACGAGTCGAGGAAGCTGATCGGAGCTGGATCACCCGACGGTGCCGATGCGTCCGCTGTTTCCTCGCTGGCGGATGAATCGGTGCTGCCAAGAGCAGCGGCGATGGCTTCGGCTGCTTTGGGCGAGAGCTTCGACATCTGGCGCAGCACTTCTTCGGTCGCGTCGTCGGCCGGAGCCCCAATTTCGGCGCCGTGGGAGTCAACTAGTTCGTCCCAACCATCAAACGCCGCTCCTTCGGCCGTTTGTTCGCCCCATGCGGCGTCGCCCGAATCGTCGTCGGTGGCTGGCTTCTCTTCGGAGTTCCAGGGACTTTCGCTCTGGGTTCCGTCCTCACCTATCAGGTCATCGATCGGAAAATGGTCCGGGAACGCCCCATCGATAGCACCGTCAGCCTGTGTCACGGCTACCTCGACAGGCGGGACATCGGCGCTATCGGACGCATCTTCGTCTTCGGTGGGCTGAGCAACGAATTCGTCAAGATCCATGGGCTCGCCGATCTCGACGATGCCTTCCCTGACCATTGATGCGACGAGAGCCGACCCCTCGTAGTCGTCCACTCCAAGGGCTTCGGACAGTTCAGCTACTGAGCCACAGCGAGCGGTTGTCACCAGCACGCGCCACAGGGCGCGGTCGATGGTGAATTCGGGAGTGGGCAGCTCGGCTGCGAGTTCAACACGGTGTTGGATGCTCGGAACAACGGCTTCGATCGCTGACCATTCCTCGATCATCGAGTGTGCTGCAACCACGCATTCATCGACCAGGATCGCCACGGATTCGAAGTCGGGGAATTCTGTCCTCTCGACCGATTCGAATTCGAAGGACCCGTCTTCGAAGCGCAACAACTCGAACGCGATGCGTTGAGGTGCCACCACTCTGCCGTCTTCGAGTTCTCCACCGAGCACGGCTTGGTCGTGGATCCACATGGTTCCAGAGCCTCTGTCGCCAGACATCCTCAATCGACCGCTCCGTGATGATGACGCGAGCAATGCGAGTACGTCGGTCAATGGGAAAGTGTCGATCGTCCCTTGGAGCGCCACTTCTGTCCTCCTAGTCGGAACTGCCCTGTCGCAGCCCCTCAGGAGAACTCATCGGCACCTTTACGACAGAGGTTCAGCTTTTATCGACATGTAATCGGTCAGCTGGGCGCTGCTTCGCTTCAGCTGTCACCCAGATGTGCCGTGACAGCGTGAGACATTGCCTCGACTGGGGCGCTTTGGCCTGTCCATGCCGAGAACGCCACAGCAGCCTGATGGACGAGCATAGAAATCCCATTGGATGTGACCGCTCCAGCATTGGCAGCTTCACGGAGCCACGGAGTTGTGATCGGGCTGTAGATCAGGTCGACAACAGTCTGCCCTTCGTGCAACAGGGCCGGATCGCACGGGTACAGCAGCTCTGAACCGTCACCAGTTTGGGGCTTGTTCATCCCGATCGATGTGGCGTTGATGACAAGGTCCGCGTTTTCGATATCTGCTTGTGATCCAACGAACGCTGCCGGACTGAGTGCCGCTGCAGCCACAGACTTGGATTCGGTCCGGTTGATGATCGCGATTTCGGATGCTCCGTGTCGGGCCAGTGCGAGGATCACAGAACGGGCCGCTCCCCCGGCGCCGATGATCGCACATCGCTGGGATTGTGCCTCGACACCGAAGTCGTGGCTGAGTCCGGCGACGAATCCGTCACCATCGGTGTTCAGACCGATGAGCTTGCCGTCGGCGTTCACGATGCAATTAACCGCGTCGAGGACTGCGGCATCTGGGGATAGCTCGTCGAGGTGTCGAATGACCGCTTGTTTGTGAGGCATGGTCACCGACATTCCCGCGATTCCCAGGGCTCTGATCCCACGGACTGCTTCGCCGGCGTGACCCTCAGGGGTCTCGAAGGCTACACAGACCCAGTCGAGGCCGGCTTCGACGAACGCCGCGTTGTGTATCCGGGGTGACAGCGAATGCTTCACCGGCGTACCCATGACTCCGACCACTGTCGTCGCCCCGCTGACAGCGGCCAGCGACATCAGAAGACGCCTCTCTTTTGAGCGTCAGCTTTCTGCTTCAGGAACTCTTTGTAGGAACTCGTGAAGAAGTGCGAAGGCGGGTCGTTGGATACCAGCACATAGAACTTCCAGTCACCCGGAGTCGGTTCGATCGCAGCTTTGAGCGACGCTTCGCCCGGAAGCGAAATCGGGGTCGGTGGCAGTCCCTTGATCTTGCGAGTGTTGTAAGGCGTGTCGGTCTCCAAGTCGGATTTGGTGAGCGAACCGTTACGTCGGCCCAGCCCGTAGAGCACCGAGGCGTCGATCTCCAATCGTTCACCATCATCAAGACGGTTTGAAATGACCCGCGAGATCTTGCCGCGTTCATCGGCTGGTTGACCCGTCTCACGCTCGACCAGCGACGCGATCGTGATCAGTTCATATGCGGACCGACCAGACAGGGCGTTGGCCCGGTCGTATCCCAGGCTGTCGAGCACGGTGTCCATCTTGGAAACCATCTTCTGGAGAATGACCGCAGCGGTGTCGTCCTCGGCGAATTCGTAGGTGTCAGGGAACAGGAGGCCTTCCCAACTACCAACGCCATCGGGTTTGTATGCCGACCGCACCTGACCCGAATCGAGCGCCTCTTGGAGTTGAGCGACCGTGACGGTGGAGGTTTGCTCCGCTATGGCTTCAAGTGCGTCCACCAGGCGAGAACCCTCGACGATCCTGACGACCTTCGAAGCCGGCGCTATCGGTCCTTTGTCGAGCACTGCGATCGCCTCGTCAAAGCTCGAGTTCAGACGAAAGTCGACGTAGTCCCCGGCCTTCCAACCTCCTGCGTTCTTCAGGCTGACGTACATGGTGAACACGCGTCTGTTGGCGATGATGCCCTTATCGGCGAGTATCTGCGAGATTGTCGCAACCGACGCTCCCTTTGGGATCGTCAACTTTTCGACGACCGCCCCCTGTGGACCCGACGGGTCTACTTGCCTGGTCGCCCACAGAAGTGTTCCTCCGAGGAGGACGCCAACGATCAAGAACAGGCCGAAGAAGACCGTTATGACCTTTCGACCAGCGCTGGTGTCGCGTGGAAGGAGTACGTAGTCCGGTTCATCCGCCGCTGACTCGTCGTCGTCGTCGTAGTCGTCGATGTATTCGTCGTCGATGTAACCAGTGGAGTCGTCGCTTACCTCGGAATACCCGCTGGTTGCCGACCGCCTGGAGAAATAGCCGTCGTCCTCGGCGGGTCCACCCTCGCCGTCGTTGCGGATCTGTGGGCTCTGTCGGTCCTGTTGAGCCCGGCGTCTGGGCCTAACCACTCTTGGCGTTTCGCCGGTGTCCTCACGCTGATCGTTTCCAGGTACGTCTTCAGTCATTGTTTCTTCCAGCACCCGAGTCGAGCCACGCCTGTAGCAACACCGATGCTGCTACGGCATCGACAGTCTTTCGGCGCTCCGAGGAGCGAATGTTCATCGCCCGCATCGACCGCTCCGCTGTGACGGTGGTGAACCGTTCGTCCTGTACTGCGACTTCCACCGGGCTCATCCGGCGGATCTCTTCGATTTCTGCACTCATCTTCCGGGCAGTGGGGCCCATGGTCCCGTCCAACGAGTACGGCATGCCGATCACGATCATCTCTGCTCCCGCTTCATTCGCGGCTTCGATGATCGCTGCTCGGTCCCGCTTTCGGTCATTGGTGCGTTGGATCACGTCGTAGGGCACTGCGACGGTCCCCTCGGAGTTGGACACCGCGATTCCGATCCGTCGGGAACCGAGGTCCACGCCGAGCGCCCTCAACGGAGTTTCTCCCGAACGAGGTCGAGAGCCTCATCGATCTTCGACGCGTCGCGCCCACCGGCGACAGCGAGTTCGCCGCCCTTGCCTCCACCGCCGCCGACGAGTCGCACGGCCTCGGAGATGAGTTCTCCAGCGTTGACTCCCGAACTGGGATCAACCGCTGCGACGATCCCGACGCCCTTGCCGCCGGGCGAGCTCGCCAACACAGCGATGCTGACACCCGGCTGATCACGGATCATCACCGCCATGTCCCGTAGATCCTCACGCGAGTCGACCTCTACGTGTTCGATGACGTGTCCATCGGTGGACTCTGCTGCAAGGTCCTTGGCTCTCGAAGCAACCAGTTCGCTGCGTAGTTCTTTCAGTTCACCACGAAGCGATTTCGCCTCGGCCACCTTACGTTCCACACCGTCAACCAGACTGTCGGCGTTCACGCCCAACAGCGATGCGGCTTGTCCAGCGAGTTGTTCCTCGGCGCGTATGCGTTCGAGTACGCCCAGCCCGGTGACGGCTTCGATGCGTCGAATGTTCGACCCGATCGAGCCTTCTGAAACCACCTTCACCAGACCGATATCGCCCAACGCGTAGACGTGGGTTCCACCGCAGAGTTCGGTGCTGTGGGCCCCGGCACGGAGAACTCGAACGACGTCGCCGTACTTGTCGCCGAAGAACGCGATCGCACCCATTTCGCGAGCGTCATCCATTGAGGTTTCGAAGTGGTCGACGCGTGCATTGGTGAGGATCTCGGCATTCGCGAGGTCCTCTATCTCTGCGATCTCTTCGGGTGTCACTGCAGCAAAGTGCGAGAAGTCGAAGCGAAGCCGGTCAGGGGCGACGAGCGAACCCTGTTGTTTGACGTGTTCGCCGAGCACCTCGCGCAACGCCCAATGGAGAATGTGGGTCGCGGTGTGATTGCGTCTGATCGCGTTCCGACGATTCGCGTCGATGGTCGCAACCACTGTCTGGCCCACTTCGAGCAAACCTTCATTCGGTTCGGTGACATGACGGTGGAGCATTCCGGCGATGGCGTAGTTGGTGTCAATAACGCGAACCGATCCAGTAGGTCCGCTGATCATCCCGATGTCGCCGACCTGTCCACCGGATTCGGCATAGAACGGGGTGCGGTCGAGGTACACGGCATCACCGATCACGGCAACGACGACTGCCTCGCTGGAGACTTCCTCACGACCGGTGAACACCGTTGGGCCGTGGTCATTGAGCACTGCACGTTCAGCAGCGGCGTCGGCATCGGCAGAAACACCCGTCTTGCGACTGGCGCTCCTGGAACGTTCACGCTGAAGTTCCATTTCTTGGTCGAATACGACCTTGTCGACGCTCACTCCACGCAGGTCAGCCATCTCCTCGGTTACTTCGAGGGGGAACCCATAGGTGTCGTGCAGTTCGAACGCGACCCGGCCGTCGAGTTGATCGCCCTTGCCGAGGCCCTCGAGGCTCTCGTCTAGAAGCGTTGATCCTCGGGCGAGGGTCCGTCTGAATTTCTCCTCCTCCCTGGTGATCATGTCCAAGATGTAGTCCGACTGATCAGCGAGTTCCGGGTAGGCGGAACCCATGATCTCGATGCACGATTCGGACAACTGGGGCAGGACCAGTGACCGGACGTCGAGCATGTACGCGAAACGCACTGCCCGACGGATGATTCGCCTCAGCACATAGCCGCGATCCTCATTGGATGGGATCACACCGTCGGACACCAAGAACACCGATGTCCGGGTGTGATCTGCGAGCAGGCGTAGCGCGATGTCGCCGAGTTCTGAACCACCGAGGCTGTGACCGGTCACTTTCTGTGCGACGTCAACGAGTCGCGAAAGCACATCCGCCTGGTACAGCGACGGACTGCCATTCAACACCGCCAGGATCCGTTCGAGGCCAGCGCCGGTATCGACGTTGCGGTTCGGCAGGTCTCTCAGTGATCCGTCCGCACCGCGGAAGTACTGGGTGAACACCAGGTTCCAGATCTCGACGTAGCGATTCTCCGACGCCGGGTTTGCAGGTCCACCCTGCGGACCGACCTCGGGTCCGTAATCGAAGAAGATCTCCGAGGACGGTCCGCAGGGCCCGGTCTCCCCCATCTCCCAGAAGTTGTCCTTGTCGAGGCGTTGGATCCGTTCACGCGGGAACCCGACTGAGTCGACCCAGATCTCCTCGGCCTCGTCGTCATCGACATGGCAGGTGACCCAGAGGCGGTCACCGTCGATCCCGAGCACGTCGGTGACGAACTCCCACGCCCAC
>JAGQSZ010000139.1 GCA_020439285.1 Microthrixaceae bacterium | reverse complement strand
CACCACAACATCATCATCGCCGGGTGGTGAACCGGGTGGGGAACCGTCATCAGGAGACCCCGGAGGGCTGCCATCATCAGACTGTTCGGGTTCGGGTCTGGTTCTTGTCATCGTTTGGTTCGTACATGTGTTCTATTATCCGAACCGGGTGTGACACTCAAACCCGTCAAACACCCCCAAACACACAAAACAACCAGAAACACCGGGAAATATTGCGAACATGACGAGTGGTCTCGATGCCTCAGCGGCGACGTCGGCCAATCGGTCAGATCAGCATCAGGTGGGATGCTCCGGACCTATGCGCTAGCTGATCAGGAGGAACCGAGATCAGTCTCCGTGGAGCGGCGTTCCAGAAGATCAAACCCCGTCATTGAGGACGACGTCCGCCCACTTGGCGACCAGATATTGCCAGCTGAACTTCTCGAGAATGAACGACCGTCCACTCTCCCCCATTTGTCGAGCTAGTTCGTGGTCGCCAGCTAGCCGACTTGCGGCGTCGACAATCTCTTGTGGGTCACCAGCAGCTGCGACGATCGCGCCACCAGACGACTCAGCTAGTTCTGCTCCCTCACCGGCACCCGAGTAGATCAACGGCTTCGCACAACTCAGGCATGCGAACAGCTTGGCTGGGCGCGCATCTCGCATCACCTGAATATCACGAACGGTGGACAAGCCAGCTAGGGCCCCTGAATAGAGCCCCGCAACCACGTCCGGGCTTTGTTGGCCAAAGAAGGACACATTGTCCAACCCCATCGACCGGGACAGTTCGACTATGCGTTCTTTGTCTGACCCTTCACCTACAAAGAGCAGGTTCAATCCCAATTCGGATAGACCTGGAGCCGCTTGTAATGCAACGTCGAGACCGTGCGCATAGCCATGGGTACCCGCGTAGAGGATGTACTTGCCTTCCTCCACGCCGAACTGCTCCAGGAGTCCTGAGTCGAGCGGAACCGGCTTGAAGGTGTCAGTGTCGGCGCCATTTTCCAACATCAGAACCTTGTCAGCAGGGAGTCCATACTCCTCGTTCAGGACTCTTACGAGACCATCTGTGACTGTGGTGACGTATCGAGCGCGGCGGTACAGACGACGCTCGATTGAGTCCATGACTCTTGCGATGAGCTTACCGCCAGGAATATCGAGGTCCTTGACCGAGTTGGTAGACAGATCCGCGAGGTACACGACCAACTCGGCCCGGGTAAGCACCGAGCCGAGCATGCCCACTGCGCCGGCCGTGATTGGGGGCGTTTCCACGATCAACACATCCGAGCGTCGAGCAAAGCGCAGCATCGGAAGGGCGGTGACAGCGAAGCTCAGGAAGTTCAGGTAGCGCTTGAGCCCTGTGCCTATCGCCGGATACACCCAAGCTCTGTGAACGGTTCCCCAATCGGTACGTTCGGTCGAGTACAGCTTGCCCCGGTACCCGTCGAAGATCCGCCCAGTCGGATGGTTCGGGACCGCCGTCAACACCGTTACCTCATGGCCGAGTCGGTGCAATTGTCGCACCAATGCCGCGTAACGCAATTGCGCTGCACCAATTTCGGGTTCGAAGTACTGGGTGAGGATCGTCACCTTCACTTCAACGCTCCGCCTTCCCAGCGTCCACGCAGGTCGACCAGTCCGGGAACGATGGCCGCGCTGCCGGGGCGGACCGCCATGCGCACACCCTGGTGCTGGTGGTAATAGGCGTGCATGGAGAACTGATCGAACACCGAGGTGTAGATCTCATAGCTGCCGGTCATGATCGGCAGCTCATCGATGACGAAATCCACATGACCCGTGCCATCACATGTTCCCGTTGGGAACTCCATGATCGACGTCGATGCCGAAGAAAGCACCAACCCGCTGTCGTGACGAATCGAGAGCACGAATACGGGATCCTCTACTGGTCTCGAGGTCTGCCAGTTCAGGCGAATCACCAGCGGCTTGCCGGTCGTGGCGGCGGGAACGATTCCTTCGAAGTCACGTACCTCGATCGAAGTGATGATGACCTCGCCGCTACCACCGTGGTTGGCTGAGGTGTCGACACCTTTGACGTCTTCGACTCGTTCCCCAGCGTCAACTGCGCTGAGGTAGCCGTCGACCACTTCTACCGCTGTGCCCACCATCTTCAACTCGCCATGGTCCAACCATGCGGCGTAATCACACATGGACTGCACGATGTTGAGTGCGTGGGTAACTACGACGATCGTGACACCTCTACTCCGCAACTCGTAGAGATGGTCATAGCAGCGACGTTGGAACTCTTCGTCGCCCACGGTGATCACCTCGTCGATGATCAGAATTTCTGGGTTGACGTGCACCGCAACTGCGAAACCCAATCGCACGTACATGCCACTCGAGTAGTGCTTGATGGGCATGTCGATGAACTTGGAGATGCCCGAGAACTCGATGATGTCATCGAGTTGTTCATCTACTTCCTCGGGCTTCAAACCGATGATCGCTGCATTCAGATAGATGTTCTCGCGACCGGTCAGATCCGGATGGAATCCAGATCCCAACTCCAACAATGCCGAGATCCGACCAGTGGTCCGGACCGTGCCCGAAGTCGGACGGTAGATCCCTGCGATGCAGCGCAACAGCGTGGACTTCCCCGAACCGTTGTGCCCAACGAGAGCGAACATCGACCCGCTCGGAACCTGCAGGTTCACGTCCTTGAGCGCCCAGAACTCGCTCCGTCCTGATCTGCGCCGAGACGTGAATGCCTCTTTGATCGAACCTGCCCCCTCGGTGCGTAGGCGGAACATCTTGGACAGGCCTGCGACCTCGATGGCAGGGACTGATTCTGGCGTGTCCGCTACTGGTAATTGCTCGGACATGCTCAGAGTTCCTCGATCACTCGGGGTGCACGAGACGAGAACCAAGCCCAACCGAGCGCGAATATCGCACCGCTCACTCCCGCTACGTAGAGCGCGTCGACCAGTGACGGCAAACGAAGGTGCCATACGAGGTCACGAATCACCATGACGCAGCGAGCGATCGGGTTCATGCTGATCAACTGCCTTGCCGGCAGCCCCCAGAGCCGACCAGGGATCAACTCGAGCGGGTAGACGATCGGAGTGCAATAGAAAAGAACCTGAATAGCAATCGTTGTGATGTAACTGACGTCCCGGTAGTGAATGTTGAGCACTGACAGGACCAGACCGATGCCTGTTGCGAGTGCAATCACCGCTATGAGCAGCAGAGGGACGAACAGCATCGTCCAAGAGACGTTGCCGACGATGACCAGCACGGCCAACAGGATCAGAAACTCAATCGCTCCCTGGAGCGAAACACCAAGCACAGCAGCGAAGGCAGGACATTCGGGAGGGAAGTAGATCTTGGTGAGGAGTTCGCCAGCTTCCTCGAGCGCATCCATTACGGCAGTCAGAGTGTTGCTGAATAGGTTCCAGACCACTAGGCCAGCAAACAGGTAGAGCGGAAACGCTTTGAGGCTTCCGTTGCCTGCAAGGGGCGCTACGCCCTTGAGAACGATCCCGAAGACGAATGAATAGACAGCGAGCGTCGCTGCTGGATTGATCAGCGACCACATCCAACCGAGCACGCTCTTCTTGTACTTGGCCTTGAGGTCCCGCTTCGCGAGATTCGCGATGAGATTGCGGTGTTCCCAGACAACAGCGGGCGAACTCACGTGAAGGTGACCTCAGACGCCTCGGACGACTTCGTGGATCCGTCCGACTAGTTCCAAGGCGGCCCGACCTGCCGCGCCGTCCACAGCTGGCGCTCGATCTTCGGCAATCGCCCCGAGGAACTCACGCAATTCGAGCGCGAGGGGCTCTCCTCTGTTCTCGATGAAAGGCACTTCGACCATCCCGGTCTGGCGGTACCTTGCTCCGCCTTCCGCCACGAACTCGACGTGTTGAACCCGGTTGATCGATATGTCCTGGCGCAAGAGGTCTGCGATCACATAGGAGTCATTGGTCGTGACTCGTATTTGTCGGACTTTCTGTTGGCCCAGGCGGCTAGCGGTGAGCGTTGCAGTGACACCGTTCGCGAACACAAGATGAACCGAGGCCAGATCGATTTCGGGTGACTTCACCGACCTGGCTACACCAGTTACGTCAACAACATCTGACCCGGCAAGCATTCTGACGATGTCCACGTCGTGGATCATCAGGTCCAATACCACGCTGTCCTTGACCCTGGCGGAGAACGGACCGACCCGATCCGCCTCGATGTGGATCGCTTGATCGATGTAGTTGACCATTTCCATGATCACCGGATTGAAGCGTTCGACGTGACCGACCATCAGCACGACCCCCGCTACCTCCGCGCGGCGGATCAGGTCGTCTGCTTCTTCCAAGTTCCCGGCTATCGGCTTTTCTACGAGCGTGTGGATTCCTGCATCGAGCGTCTTGGAGACCACTTCGTGGTGGAACGGCGTAGGCACGGCAACGATTACAGCCTCCGCCAATCCCAAGTCGATCAACTCGTCAACGGTGGCGAGGCATCGGATCTCGGAGTCATCGCCTCGGGCCGCTTCAGCTCGTTGCATGTCACCGTCGACTATCGCCACTAGTTCAACCGCCGGTTGCGACTTCGCCACCCGTATGTGGTTGGCTCCCATAACTCCGGCGCCGACAACCGCAAGTCTCGTAGTCAAAAGGCCTCCTGGCTCACTGCAAGGGCCCCGCAGTGACGCTGAGACCGCGCAATAGACTACCGAACCCGTGCCGAATCATCCGATTACAGGGACCGGCCCGCTTCGCGCCGGTCACTCAGCACAGGTAGCCTCGGGGCCGTGCGTTCCGAGTTCCTTGCATTCTCGCCCCCATTCATAGGAGATGAGGAGATCGACGAGGTTGTATCAACCTTGCGAACGCCTTGGATCTCGACAGGTCCCAAGACCCAACAATTCGAAGAGGACTTCGCCACGTATATAGGTGCGCCATCGGCACTGGCCGTTAGTTCCTGCACCGACGCCATGTTGATCGCACTCGCCGCCTTGGGCGTGGGCAAGGGCGATGCGGTCTTCGCTCCGACGATGACCTTCGCGGCCACGATCAACGTGATTGAGCATCTGGGTGCCGAGGCGATCCTCGTGGACTGCGACACGGCAACGCTCAACATGAACACCGTTGAACTGGCACGAACCATTGAGCGGACAGTCGAGGAAGGTCACTTGAAGCCGACGGTCATAATGCCCGTGCACTACTCGGGCCGCCCGGTCGATATGGCGCCAGTGGTGGATCTGGCCAAGCGTTACTCGATGGCGATCGTGGAAGATGCTGCCCACGCTCTGCCAGCAACGTACGCCGATCGTCTCATCGGCTCACCCATCGAAGGTGTGACCTGGGCGACAGCATTTTCGTTCTATGCGACCAAGAACCTGTGCACCGCCGAAGGCGGGATGCTGACCGGCACACCTGATCTGCTCGAAGAAGCAGCCCTTTGGCGCCTGCATGGAATGAGCCGCGACGCTTGGAACCGCTATGGCAAAGGTGGGTCCTGGTACTACGAAATCGTCAGGCCGGGATTCAAGTGCAATATGACCGATATCCAAGCAGCCATGGGCATCCACCAGCTACAGAAACTGAACTGGTTCCAGGAGAACCGCAAGCGCGTGGTCGATGCGTACAACTCGGCATTCGATGGACATCCGAGCCTGCAGACCCCTGCCAAGGACGATGAAGTGTCCAACAGCGCTTGGCATCTCTACCCATTGCGCCTGCAACTAGATCAGTTCTCCATCGACCGCGCTGCGTTCATAGATCAGTTGACCGAGCGGAACATCGGGTCGAGCGTCCATTTCATTCCCATTCATTTCCATCCGTGGTTCCAGAAGCATTACGGACTGACTGAGTCCAGCTTCCCCGTCGCTGAAGCTCAGTTCCACCGGCTGGTCTCGCTTCCGCTTCACCCCGCCCTGAGTGACGATGACGTCAAAGACGTCACTGACGCCGTTCTCGAAATCGCCGAGGTGTTCTCAGCCGACAGCGATTCGTCTTCTGTCGAGGCATAGTCGATCGATGGGTCAGGCAATGCAGCGGCGCATCTTCGATGTGCTCGTCTCGGGAGCTCTGCTGGTGCTGACTTGGCCAGTCTTCGTTGTGTGTGCGATAGCTGTGCGTTTCTCGGGTCCGGGTCCGATCCTGCATCGAGCCATCAGAATCGGCCAACACGGCAGGCCGTTCACCCTCTACAAGTTCAGGACAATGATTCCCGGCGCGGCTGGCGCTGGACCAAAGATCACTGCTGGTACCGACGCTCGAGTGACTTCGGTCGGCCGCCTGCTCCGTCGCTCCAAACTCGATGAACTCCCCCAACTGTGGAACGTGATGGCCGGCCAGATGTCGATAGTCGGTCCACGGCCCGAGGATCCGCGCTACGTCGAGGAATACACGCCGGAGCAACGACGGGTTCTCGACGCCAAGCCAGGTGTCACAGGTCCGGCATCAGTCGAATATAGAGACGAGGAGTCGCTGCTCGCCGCAGCCGATGACCTTGATGCTGCTTACGCCCAGATAATGGCCGACAAGTTGGACATCGACATCGCCTACTTGGACCAACGCACCATCTGGTCAGATGTCCGGCTGATCGTCGACACCGTTCGTGCCGTACTCAACTGACCGGGTCGACTGAAGCGCGGGAGTCGCGCTCCCGAGCACCACAGTTGATCGGTCAGCTGTTGGCCGCCATCCACTCCACCAGATCCGAGCGGCCGCCTGAATCAGAGATCTCACTCGGATCAAGGGGCGGGACACTCGTGTGCGAAATCAGCGGGTGCTTGGGACGCGAGTCGATCTCGTCGTGGCCGAACAGTTCCTCATGGAGCTTTTCGCCGGGTCGAAGTCCGGTGAAGACGATCTGGATCGGTCTCGGGGAACGTGCTGCCAAACGGCGTGCCACATCAACGATCTTCACCGGCGAGCCCATGTCCAACACGAGGACCTCGCCCGCATCACCGATAGCGCCGGCTTGGATGACGAGCTGAACGGCTTCGGGGATGGTCATGAAGTAGCGCGTGACCTCTTCATCAGTGACCGTGATCGGTCCACCGGCTTCTATCTGCTGATAGAAGGTTGTGAGCACGGATCCACGGCTACCGAGCACATTTCCGAACCTGACGCTCAGGTACACACCGTCACTGTTGGCAGCAACCGCAGCGGTCAACCTCTCCGCCAACCGTTTGGAG
>JAGQSZ010000138.1 GCA_020439285.1 Microthrixaceae bacterium | reverse complement strand
GCCTTGCCGACCACACCGAGGGGGTTTCCGCGCTGCCATCCGCGCGCCAGGAGAACGATGTCGTCCAGCAGCGGCATCCCCGTGCCGAAGATTTCGTCCCACAGCTCTTCGTCGGTCAGCTCCGAGATGGGGTCGTTGAACGTCGACGGGGTCTTGGCGACGAATACCCGAGAGCGCGGAGTAGGAGGGACATACGGCATCGTGGCGGGCGCTACTGGTGGCAAACCCGATGCGAATGGATTCGGCTCTTTAGCGCGTCCTGAAGACATTCCAAATGGAACGTCTAGTGGTGATACACTTGTCATTGTCTGTCGATCCTTTTGGGTCGGTGACTTGAGCCCCTAGCCCTGGTCCGGTGGGGGCTTTTGTCATTTCTTAGGCGGCTGCCCGACGACGTAGAACTCGGCGTCCCCAAATACGCACGGCGTCTTCTGGACGGACGGCATAGGCGATAGTGGTCGCGGCTCCTGGAATGGAGAGGGCGGGCAGTTTCCCCGCGCGAATGGCATGGGTGACTGTCTGGGGCGTAATGCCCAGGAGGTCGGCAATCCAGCCCACGCCGACAAGCTCGGGCGCGTCATCGGGGATCAGCGCGGCGAGGTCATCGGGAAGGCGATTGAGGCTTGGCGCTGCGATGGCACTCATCTCATCTCCGTATGTTTGCTAGTGTCCGCCGCAGGTTTGCGACTTGGTAAACAGAATAGCTCCAGAATGAGGTGAATGTGAGGGCGTGATTTCTTCACGGATTGCGCCAAATAAGCCTCCTAACTGCACAGTTGTTAATATCGCGCTATCACTTAGTCGGTATATCCCCAGCGTGTGCCCGTATAGGGACTCTGTACGATTGCGAGTTTGCTGATACTGCGACGTTAACACCTGGTGTGACACAAATCACACCCCGCTCGGGGCGACACGGTGCAGTTTCGCCGAATCGTGAGGCGTGTCGCGGAAGAAAGGGGGCGCGGCGGGCTCTATGTTCGAGGTTTCGCAGCGTTATTCATGAACCCTGAACCTGGAGCCGGATTCTATGTTCTCGGTTTCGCAGCCATATCTATGAACCTGAAGCGGGTTCTATGTTCTTGTCGTCGCGGCTGTAACCAAGAGCAATGAAGCAGGTTCTCTGTTCCTGTTCTTCGCAGCCATTCCCGTCAGGTATGAGTTCATCGTTCTCGTCGTCGCAGCCATACAGAGAACGTCAGCTATCGACTTAGGATACTAATTAGGATAGTTCTATCCTAGCCGTGCGTTCATTCGGTCTCGCAGCCTCGCGTGATGGAAAGCGATTATTTCTTAGTTCTTCTATATATAGGCTCTGAGCTGCGCAAATAGGTCAGGATAGCCGCGACCGACTGGAGGGTCTCAGAATGAACGCACGGCTAGGACAAAAGTATCCTAACTAGCATCCTAGTTTGAGCCGCAGAACGCTGGAAAACCCATTCTGACGTGCTGTTATGCCTGTTGGAGCCGCGCTTCCGTGGGTTAGGACAGGTATCCTAATTAGGATACTAACTAGGATGGTCGCCGCGAAGGCTCCAGCAAACACGGATAGCGCCGCGAAGCCCTAGAATCCGCGCCCAACCGCCGCCACCAGCCCCGCCCTGCCCTCGGGAAACGCCCCGCCCTACCCAACTACCCACGGACGGCGTTTTCGCCCGCCGGTGGGGCGACCGGACGGGCGGGAACACTGTCTGGGGTTATCGCTTACGCTGCGGCTTCTCGGGCTCCACGCGGCGGTCGCGCCATGCGAGGAACGCCTGGCTGTCCTGCGGACGGAACTGTTCATCGCCACGAAGGACGCGGGTGAACCTAGTGTCCGAAACCCCAGGCTCGATGACGATGACCTCGCCGTAGTTGTCCATCACCATGGGAACGATGCGCGTGCGCCCGCTATCGCGGTGACGCTGGAACGCCATCCAGTACACATCAACCTCGGGGGACGGCATCGCGGGCTTGCCCACCGCTTCCCGCGTGAACCAGAGGATCCGTAGCGGCTCGGGCGGGTCGAAGAACTCTTCGATATCCCAGTCATCGGTGCTCATCGCAGGGACGCTACTGGACTGACCAACCACCAGTCCCCAACACCACATATCTACGATAAATAAGCCCGTGACCTGCGGCGATGGCGCGATGTGGGTGTGCCCTCTAGGAGTGCAACGCCTTCATCTTCTGCCAGTTGCCGTGGGCGTCCTTCACGTCGTTCTCGCTGAGCAGCATGTACTTCCACTTGCCCGCTTTGCGTGAGTAGTTCACGGTGTTCGCCCACGTGAGAGCGGCTTCCCGTTTGGCGACGACATCCACGGATTCCAGATCCTTGTTCGCCTTCACCTCGACCAGCCAATGGGCGCGTTCGCCGTTGACCTCCTCGACCACCACAAGATCTGGGTTGTAGTTCTGCCCCGCCGTGTTCCAGGTGATCGGGATGTCGTTGATGTGCAGCCGCGCCCACACGACCACTGACTCGGCGGCGTCCACAGCTTTGGCGACGGTGTACTCGGGCGCGCTGTCGAACCAGGCGTACTCGTAGAGGTTGCGCTTCCAGCCGTCGTAGGCGGTGTTCTTCTCGAAGTTCTCGACCTGCTCAGGCTGATGGAACCTTGTGGTTTTGCGCGCCTTGGAGAGAGCTTCCAGCTTCACATCGTCATCGAAGGTGATGCCATCCTTCTCGATGGACTTGAGCTGCGCGGTGACTTTCTCCGTCAACCTCCGCTTCGCCGTCTCGATGTAAGCCGACAAGTAGTCCACCGCATTGCCGCCCATTGCCTCGATCACGGTGTCTGCGATGTCCTCAGCGGCGGCGAATTGGGTACCGCGTTGCTGCACGCCTGGCGATGCCATGACCGCGCTGATCAAGGACTTCCGCAGTTCTTCGAGGGGGATGTCCCGCCGCGCCGCTTTCACATGGTCTTTGGCGGCGACACCTGTGATCTTCCCTCCGCTGGACTTGAGCAGCGTCCGCTTGAACTCCTCGTCCGCCTGCACCGCCAGGGACTTGCCCAACGCCGTGAACCCGCTCTTGTCGTGAATCTGGGCAAGCGACACCACGACGTTCTTCGGCGTTCTGACGACGTAGGGAACTTGGATCGCCTCGCGGTCTGCCAGCGGTTCGTGAACCTGTGGCTCGGTCTGGGCTTTCTCCGCCTCAGCGGCTGCGGCGTCCTTGACAGCCTCGAAGTCCGCGACGGGAGTCGGATGAAGGTCTGGGCGTTCGTCACCCGCAGCGTCATCCTCGTCAGTGGTGAAGATGGGCGCGGGCGCTTCGTCGCTGGTGTGCTTCTCGATGACCGTCTCGCCCGAGGGCGTCGTGTGCGCTTCCACCCACACCGCATGGTCGATGAACTTCTCGTTCAGCGACTCCCGCTTCTTGAGCAGCTCCTCGTAGCGCTCGTGTGCCAGAACCTCCAGCGTGTCCAACATTTGGATTCCGGTGTACTTGCCGAACGGCAGCCGCATCCCGCGCCCGAGGGTCTGTTCGGTGAGCACTTTGGACACGCTGGCGCGCATGGAGGCGATGACGTAGACGGTTTTCACGTCCCAACCCTCTTTGAGCATCCCAACCGAGATGATGATGCGAACGGGGGACTCGGGATTCTCCACGTCGTCCAGCGCCGCCAGAGCCTTCTCCCGTTCATCGGTGCTCAGAGTGGAGTGCACCAGCAGCGTCTTACCAACCCATGCGCCGCCGTCGAATGCTTCGGAGTCCAGGATGTCTCTGAACGCCTCGGCTTCGGCGATGTTCTGGGCGATAACCAGCATGACGGGATTGACCTTCGGGAGGTCGTTCTCCTCGCAATAGGCGTGCGCCACCTGCTCCTTGTACTTGAGCAGCGTCACGCCATCGAGCAGCTTGGTGTGGTCATCCGTTCGGTCATCTTTACGGGCAACCAGCACAGGAGTTTTCACGAACTGATCCGCGATGGCTTTCGCCAACGGGTAGCGATAGACCACAAGATCGTCGTCGTCGTCTTCGGGTGTGGCGGTGACACCGACGACCACTTCCGGGTTCAGTTCCTTGATAGTCTTGGAGAACTTCGGTCCTCGGTAGCAGTGGTGCTCGTCTGCCAGCACAACCAGATCGTCACGGGTGGCGAGCCAGTTGTAGAAGGAGCCGTTCAGAACTTCCTGGAACTCGTGGGTCTGGCGACCCTCCTCCGATCTCGGGGAGTTCAGCGCATGGATGGTGAAGATGTAGAGCTTGGTCTTGGTGCTGTCCTCCATCGCCGCCTTGGACGATGCCGACTTGAAGTTGTCAGCGGTGATGACGACAGGGCGGCTCTTCATCGCAGCGGTGAGCGACTTGCGGTGTCCTGGCGTGAAGTTGTTGACGCTCTTGTCACGGATCGTGCGACCAGGAGCCAACAACAGGAAGTTCCGCGCGGGCGTGTCACGTCCCGCGAAGTATTCGATGAGTCCCGCCATCACGTAGGTCTTGCCCACGCCTGTCGCTGAGTCCACGATGCACTCGTAGGGCGCTTGTTTGCCTTCAATGTCGAAGTGGCGACTAGTCAGGTTCGCCACCGATTCGACAGCGCCAGCGTTGGGCGGACGAAGCCCAAGACGGTGAGTGATCTCCGAAAGGAGGTTGGTGTCTACGTTCGGCTCACCCATCAGCTCTGTTCTCCGTTCGGCTGCGCGGGTTTGAAGGGGGACTGCTTCACCGCTTTGCGGCGGTAGCCGTCGAGCACTGAGGCGGGGATGGTGGCGAGCTTGGAGCCTGGGCGCGCTTTGCGCAGACGCTCCTCAGCATCGGTGTCCACCTGGGTTGCCCACACCTCGACAATCTCATTGGTTCGGAGCTGGTCAAGGATTGCCTCGATAGTGGACACCGTGACCATGCCGTCGAGAATCACGTAGCGCACCGTGCCTTTTGAGCCCGCGAAGATGCCGTCAGGCTCGTGACGGATGCCAAGCTGTGCGCACATCGCATCAGTCAGCGCGCCGTTCGTCGCCCAGTCCGCGAGGTACACCCATCCGTCCGATGACTCGAACATCGACTGACCAACCTGGAGGTGCGTGAACCCGCCGCCGCCTGCCCAATTCACGGTCGTTTCATCACATGTCTTAGCGGCTGCGCGCATCCCCTTGACCGCGTCAGGCATCAGGTTGACGATGACCTCATCGTCCGCGAACTTGCTGACGATGTTGAGTAAGCGAATCAGGGTCTTGCGCTCTTCATCGTCCAGGGGTGAGGTTCCAGCTTTCGCTTGAGCGCGAATGACTTTGGCTGTTTGCTTGGCAACGTCAACGGGAAGTTCAAGCTCACGTCCGAACTTCCCGACCAAGGTTGTGAACCTCTGTGCCTGCTCAGCGTCCACGCCGTCAGGAAGCTCAACGCCCTCGGACGGGACTCTCGCCGTCGTCGCGGAGACGCCACCGGGGTCTTCGCCGTTGACGACTTTGACCAGGCGCAGTTTCGTGTAGGCGTTCACGTTCGGGGTTGACAGTTCGCTGGTCACCCAGCGGCGTCCGAGCTTGTGTGCGACAGCAGCCGTCGTGCCTGAGCCAGCGAAACAGTCCAGCACGATGTCTCCAGGGTCTGAGCCGATCTCGATGATGCGTTTGAGCAGAGCCTCGGGCTTTGGGGTGTCGAAGGACTTGCCGCAGATGGCTTCCACTTCGGAACGGGCGGTGTCGTTGTTGCTGATGTCTTTGGCGAGCCAGACGGTCTTGTACTTCTTCGTGCGGTCTTCGTGGGCGATGTCGATCTGGAACACGTCAACGCCGCGCCCTCGAACGGGAGCGCACCGCAGCTCGTCCACCTTCTCGGCGGCGGTGGACTTCTGCCAGCGCCACACGGCAGGGTTGCCGTCGCCGAAGACGGGCATGATCTCCTCGGAGCCGTCGAAGGGCTCTACATCCACGCGCCCGCTCTCGCCGTCGCCGTAGAGCGGGTAATAGAGGTTCCGCCGCGTCTGGGGATTGAACTTCTTGTTCGTGTTACGCAGCGGCAGCAGACGGTAGGGCTGCCCATCATCGGTGCGAAGTTTGAAGTCGGCAAGGTTGACTTCATCGGTGCTGGACGGGTCAAGTGCCGCTTGGGACTTGTTCAGCGCATACACCAGGATGTGGTCATTGCTTTGGGCGAAGAACTGGTCGAGCTGGCGTCCCTTCGGGTTGAGTTCCACCGAGATGTCCGCGATGAAGTTCTCAATGCCCAGCACCTCGTCCATCACCGCTCGGCAACGGTGGACTTCTACGTCGTCCAGGTGTACCCATACAGAGCCGTCAGGGGAGAGCAGTGGGACGATCTGTTGGAGACGGTCTCGCAGCATCGTGAGCCAGATCGAGTGTTTGATGTTGTCTTCGTAGTCGGTGAAGACCTGCCCGGTGTTGAACGGTGGGTCGATGTAGACCAGCTTCACCTTGCCCACGTACTTATCGGCGTATTTGGGGATCATGCGAAGTGAGTCCAGGGCGTGCATCGCGTCGCCTGTGATGAGCAGATTGCCGTTGGTGGGCTCGAAAGGAAGCTCGAACCCCTCGGGCACCTCAACGCTGTGGCTGTCAACTTCGTGCAGGAGCCGAACCTCGTTGACGCGGTAGTCAGCGGGATCAACGAACTGATAGTCGTACTTGCCGTCGCCTGTGGACAGAAGCGCCTTGTCCTTGTCCGTCCAGGTCAGCTCTAGTGCACCTGAGTGCTTCGCAGCCACTCACCCTCCCGATTCATTGTGTTGATCTGACCCTATCGACCCCGTCGCGCCCAGGTGCCCGTCTGCATCGTGTCGCGGGGAAATTGGCGGTTTGCGATTAGGGCAGCGCCGCGTGACCTGCCCTTTCGGCGTCCCTTGGACTACCGCAGCGCCCAGCTCCACGCAGCTCACACCTGTTAACGTCGGAGCAACAGCAAACACCTGGCGCGGCGGCGTAGGTGCCAGAGAAAACGGGTAAAACTCCTCTGAAGTGCAGTGATCTGTGCAAACCGTACATCGTTCCTGTACGATAAGCGTTATGTCAGCTATCTCGGAGCGTGAAGCGGCGATTGACCTCGCCGCTGTGCGTGACCATCTGAGCCACGTGCGGAGCGAAGTGCGCTCCGCCGCTGACGCGCGCTGCATCGCCGCCGCCGAGGCGAAGGAAGCGGGACTGAGTTACGCCCGCATCGCGGAAATCCTGGAAGTCACCAAATCCGCCGCCGCGCAGTTCGTCGCAGAGGGATTGAGCAACCCGAATCGGGCGCGCGAGTCCTCGCAACACCCACATGTTTCACGCACACGCACTGGGGTCACCAGCCCCGCCACGACCCGTCCTTCCGCTGTCCAGCAGCGCAATGGGCGAC
>JAGQSZ010000013.1 GCA_020439285.1 Microthrixaceae bacterium | reverse complement strand
GTCGAAGCGTTCGCCAGTCCAGCTCCCAACAACAGCACGGCAACGACGGCAATCGTCCCGAAGGTCATGCCTTGGCGACGGGCATTGAGCCTCACTTCTGGAGAGTTCGAGGCGAACTGCGCGTACCACCGGCCCAACAACCCCGATCTGAAGGGTTGTTCGATGAGCCGGAACGAGGCTTCGGCTGCACCGACCGTGAGCGCTATGCGAAGGACCAGCAACGGTAGACCAGTCAGACCGATGTCCAGCTCTGGACGAGTGACTTGGAAGATCGGCCAGTGCCACAGGTAGATGGCGTATGACCTGACTCCAATCCACACGATCGGCTTGAGTGCCAACACCTTCGAGATGCGTGTAGCCGGGTGGACCAGGACCGCTATCAACAGGACACAAACGATGTCGAGCAGCAAGAAGCCGCCACGGTATATAAACGCATCGAACTCATTGACCTTGGTCAGGAACAAAACCAGCGCCAAGAACGAGGCGGTACCGACCCCGTCGAGAACATTCGCCGCGACAGGGTGGGCCTTCACCTTGGATCTCCATGGCGACCAAGCCGTCGCTAGCAGCGCCCCGGTCAACATCCCGGCGAGACGGGTGTCGGTCCCGTAGTAGACCCTTGACGGGTCGCTGTATGGCTCGAACAGTACGGCCATCAGTCCAGCTGACGCGAGCGAGATGACGATCAGACCGAGTTGAATGTTCCGCATCCGAACACGGCGCATGGCGAGCATGAACAAAGGTGGGAATACCAGATAGAACTGTTCCTCCACCGCCAAGGACCACAGGTGCCGCAACAACGGTGGTCGACCGGCTTGGGCGAAGTAGGACTCCTTCAAGAAGATGTTCCACCAGTTGCTCACATAGAACAGCGCGGCGATGACATCCCCACCTAGTCGACCTGCTGCGTCCTTGTAGACCAATAGGGCCGCTATGACGACCACGACTAGGAGTGCGTACAACGCAGGCAACAGGCGTCGGGCGCGCCGAACCCAGAAGTGCTTGAGATCGATCCGGCCAGTGTGTCGTCGCTCCTCGAGGAGCAGAGAGGTGATCAGAAATCCACTGACCACGAAGAAAACCTCAACACCGAGGAATCCGCCGGGTATCCAACCGATGCCGGCGTGGTAGAGGATTACGGCAATGACAGAGACAGCCCGGAGTCCGTCTAATGATGGTTGATAGCCAAGTTTGGGCTGTGCCAAGGGTGTCGCTTAGTCCGCTTCGGAGTGAGTCACTGGATCTTCGCCCATCCACTCGCGAAGAGTGTTCTTGAGCTTTGTTTGTTGTATGAAAATATCGTGTTCCGCGGCCACGCCCGGTGATGCCTGCGGCGACTTCCAGTAGAAGCTGAGCCATTCCTGGTTGCCGTACTGGCCCGCCCTGTGGGCCAGGTCCAGGAACAGAGCGAGGTCGAGCACCAGCGGCGCAGCGAGAATCGAATCGCGGCACAAGAAGTTGACCTTGATCTGCATGGGGTAGCCCATCCAGCCGAAGATGTCGATGTTGTCCCAGCCCTCTTTGTTGTCACCACGCGGCGGGTAGTAATTGATCCGCACCACGTGGTCGATGTTGCCGTAAAGGTCGGGGTACACATCTGGCTGCAGGATCGTGTCGATGACTCCCAACTTCGACACCTCTTTGCTCTTGAAGTTCTCGGGGTCATCAAGGACCTCACCGTCACGGTTGCCGAGGATGTTCGTCGAGTACCAACCGCGCATACCGAGCATTCGAGCCTTGAACCCTGGAGCCAGGATCGTCTTGATCAGCGTCTGACCTGTCTTGAAATCCTTACCGGTGACGGGGACCTTCCGCTCGATCGCAAGCTCTTCCATGCAAGGAAGATCGGTGGTCAAGTTCGGCGCCCCGTTGGCGTAGGGAATTCCGCTCTGCAGTGCTGCGTACACATAGATCTCGCTTGGCGAGATGTTCTCGTCGTTCGCCTTGAGGCCGGCCTCGAAAGCTTCAATCGACTGATGACAGGCCGCTGGCTCTTGGTACGCCTCGGTGGAACCGCACCAGACCATCACCATGCGGTCGCAGTTGTTTGCGATCCGGAAGTCCTCGATATCGGCAATGAGTTGCTGCGCCAGATCCCACTTGGATTCACCGGTCTTCACACGGGTTCCGTTCAGGTTCCTGACCCAGCGCTGGTCGAATACCGCTGGCATCGCAGCGATTCCTTCCATCTCAGCAGATAGCGGCGCTAGGTCGGATTCTTCGACCACACCCGCAGTGCGAGCAGCCTCGAGCGCGTTCGAGGAGATCGGATCCCATCCGCCGAAGACGATGTCATCAAGGCTCGCCAGAGGGACAAAGTCCTTGAGCATCGGGTTGCGACCCTCTGCCCGGTCCCCTATTCGGATGTGGGCCATCTGGGTCAAGGAGCCGATTGGCGCCGATATTCCAGCCCGAGCGGCGAGAACACCCGCGTAGAGAGTGGTTGCAACCGCTCCCATCCCTGGGGTGAGGATTCCCAGGCGGCCTGTAGCGGGTGCGATGTCGAGTGGTTCTGCCATAGTCCGACTTTATGTCGCTCTACTCCGATTCGCCGCCTCGGAGGAAATGCTTGACCTGTGCGTCAGCGTCGACGGCCTCTGATCCGCCCCGGTCGCACACGGCGTTGAACCGATGACAGCCACAATGAAGTGAGGTGATCTGGCTCGAAGCTTCGATCCAGATCATCCCACGGGACCTCAAAGATGGCCTCGTCGTCCAAACCGAGGTGATGCAAGACAGTCACCGAATCAACCAGGGCCTCTTCGCTTGCAAGCTTGATGTCCGACAGGATGAACCGGTTGTCGCACTGAGCCACGAGCACCGGACCAGAACCACTCAGGTCCAACAGGTGCTCAGCGAACAAATAGCCATCGATCAGACGAGCCCCCACAGCGACAGGATCTACACCCAAGCGTGCCCAGGCGAGATCGAGAAAAGACATCGCCGGGTGGACCCTGACTTCGACACGTTCATCAGCCAAGAGAAGCTGCACGCTGTGTTCTGCCACCACAGGGGATCCGGGGACCGCATAGAGCACTTCGCTGTCACTCAGCGCTGCCCGCACAACAGCGTCACGAATCGACGGGTAGACATCGTCGGTGGATGCCGCTGTGTCGTACAAGCGGTCGAACCACTGGGCGTGTGGCATCACTACCGCTGCTGGATGACGTTCAGTGCGCAGGAACTGGGTTTCCACGCTTTCGATCAGATCCAGTGCCCCACGAGTCACCAGGTCGGGACCCCCGGGGCCCAATCCGATGATGTGCACGATCGGCTTGGTTCTCACTTGTGCCAAGTACCCTCGGGCGGTTCGCAACAGCGGAGGATCAGAGTCCGGATCCGTCGACTTGGACCTGAGGTTGATTGCTCGATGGCTGGATCGGGCCGAGTGGCGCAACCAAGGTTGGCTCACCGCTCGATCCGAGAGTCACTGCTGAAGCGAAACGAGGGTCGACCTGCGCCTCGGCGACTCGCGTTGAGATCCACGCGCTAGGGCCGCTCTGTTGCAAGGCAGTGAC
Source organism: Microthrixaceae bacterium (assembly GCA_020439285.1). Taxonomy (GTDB): domain Bacteria; phylum Actinomycetota; class Acidimicrobiia; order Acidimicrobiales; family Microtrichaceae; genus JAGQSZ01. The sequence continues at coordinate 26,262 of JAGQSZ010000013.1, read as the reverse complement.
GATCTGGGTCAGGTCTTGCTTGGATTCAGCGAAAGTCAGCTGTGACCTCGAGATCACCTTGATCAGGTACTTAACCGGGGTGCCACCGAAGTCGGTTTCGAAGATCTTGGCCTTACCAAGCGCGAGTTGGCTGATCCCTTCACGGAGGTCGACGGGGATGCTGGTTCTCGACAAACAACCATCGTTGGGTTGCGCAGCGAGAGTCGTGCCGTCGACCCGCTTGGCGATGTTGTCGAAGCGCATGCCGGAATCGGCCAGTTTCTGCACCTCGGATTCAGTGCCATCGGGAACGGTCAGAATCCACGCACAAGTCCGATCCCACAGGGCCGGAGACATTTCGTAAATCTTGCGCAGGTCCGCCTCGTTGTCAGGATCGAGCTTCGCGAAACGTTCATCTAGAAGGAGCCGAGCGGCGGTGGACTCTACATATGCCTCGCGCATGTGATCAGACAGCTCAATAGGTTCCGACGAAGCGTCGAGCTGTGACTGGAGATCCTTTTCAGCCTCTGACCGGACCGATTCCAGATCGAGCCCCCAACGCTTGGCTTCTGCGACCCAGGCTGCACGAGTTAGTTCGAACATCAGAGCGTTACGTGCTGCGTCTCCCGGAAGCTTGAACTCCACGGCGTCCTTGCTGACGAGTTGCGACAGCGGATCACGGGCAACGGTGTCGACGTCATCCATTGAGACGCCGACGCCATCAACGCTCGCCACGTTCTTGGGCGCCGCCACTCCGCAGCCCGACACAACCATCGCCACGACCGCTACACCCGCGGCCAAGCTGATTCTGAGTCCTCGCATGACGAGGATGCTATTAGGCACTGCCACCGGTTGGAGAACTCGCGGTCTCAGTTTCCGCTGGTACCTGAGGACCAGTGACGAGTTGACCGAGCGCATCGACTATCTGTGCGGCCGATCCAACGCCCGGATCGACCGGCAGTCGTAGCTCTTGATCCTGCTCACGCCAGACCGCACCCTTGAAAAGCCTGCCAAGCCGGATTTGTTTGGACTGTGTCAACTCGATCGGCGAAATATGGGCCATGTACCCACCGCCGTTGATCGTCGGCACCTTGATTGCGGTCACCTTGCGGACCCCTGTTCTGACCGCTTCGGCCCGCACTCGGGCGACTTCGAGAAGCGCTGTTGCTTCAGCAGGAACTGCTCCGAAGCGGTCGGACCATTCACCGGCGATGTCATCAACATCGCTCTGGGTCGTCACTGCGGCCAGCCGGCGGTACGCGTCGAGACGAAGATCGTCCCTTTCTACGTAGTCACCGGGGAGGAACGCGTCGAAGGGCAACTCGATCACGACATCGACCGGCTGATCTGGTTCCCTGCCGCTGAGCTGGTCGATGGCCTCGTTCACCATCTGGACATACAGGTCATATCCCACCGCTGCCACGTGTCCGGATTGACCGGTGCCCAAGAGATTCCCTGCTCCTCTGATCTCGAGGTCGCGCATGGCAATACGGAATCCGGAGCCCAGCTGTGTCGCCTCACCGATCGTCTTGAGGCGTTCATAAGCTTCCTCGGTCAACTGGGTGTCCCGCGGGTAGAACAGGTACGCGTAGGCTCGCTGCCCCGCTCTTCCAACTCGGCCACGGAGCTGATGGAGTTGTCCGAGACCAAGCAGGTCTGACCGCTCAACGACCAAGGTGTTGACCGTTGGCATGTCGATCCCGGACTCGATGATGGTTGTGCACACAAGCACATCGAATTCGCCCTGCCAGAAGTCGACCACCACCCGCTCCAAGGTGCCTTCATCCATCTGGCCGTGTGCCACGGCAATTCGCGCCTCGGGTACGAGTTCTCTCAACCTCGCAGCGTGCAACTCGATGTCCCGCACCCTGTTGTGGACATAGAAGACCTGACCCTCACGAAGGAGTTCTCTGCGAATCGCCTCGGTTACAGCTCGTTCGTCGTACTCCCCCACATAGGTCAGGATCGGCTGCCTTGCAGCAGGAGGGGTGTTCAGCAATGACATGTCACGGATTCCCGTGAGACTCATCTCGAGGGTCCTGGGAATAGGCGTGGCGCTCAGAGTCAAGACATCGACGTTGGCCTTGAGCTGTTTGATCAGCTCCTTGTGCGACACCCCGAATCGCTGTTCTTCGTCGACCACCAGCAGTCCGAGCTTCTTGAAGCGAATATCCTTGGACAGGAGCTTGTGAGTTCCGACGACGATGTCGACCTCTCCGTCGGCCAGACCTGCCATGACGCCACGAGACTGCGCAGGGGTCAGGAACCGTGAGAGTTGTTCGACTCGGACGGGGAATCCGGCGAGGCGCTCGGAGAACGTCTGGTAGTGCTGCTGTGCCAACAACGTCGTCGGCACCAACACAGCGACCTGAAAGCCGTCCTGCACTGCCTTGAAAGCGGCGCGCAATGCCACTTCGGTCTTACCGAATCCGACGTCACCACAGATCAGACGATCCATCGGAGACGTGGACTCCATGTCCTCTTTGACCGCTGCGATCGCGTTCAGCTGATCAGTGGTCTCTTGGAACGGGAAGGACATCTCCATCTCCCGCTGCCACGGCGTGTCGGGCCCGAAAGCGTGTCCTTGAGCGTTGACCCGCTTCTGGTAGAGAACAACGAGTTCTTGTGCGATCTCGGCTACTGCTGAACGAACCTTCGCCTTGGTGCGGGAGAAGTCCGCTCCCCCCATCTTGTTGAGACGTGGGGTTTCACCGCCGGAGTACAGACGGATCGTCTCGATCTGATCCGATGGGACATACAGCTTGTCGCCGCCGCGGTACTCGAGGAGCAGGTAGTCACGTTCGGTGTCACCGATCGAGCGCTTGACCATCCCTTGGAAGCGCCCAACACCGTGCACGTGGTGGACTACGTGATCCCCGATCTTGAGATCCTCGAACAGGTTCTGGGTGGTGCGCCGGCGGGTCCTGACCTCCCGGTGGGTACGCCGACGACCCGACAGGTCCGCTTCGGCAAGGAACGCAAGCTTCAGTTCGGGCAGGATGCACCCTCGCTCCAATGGAGCGACGACTATGCGGCCCCCAGGTGCCCGCAGGCGATCGTTGAAATCGGACGAGCCGTCCGCTTCCACGAATGGAAGGCCCAAGTCATGCTCGCTCAATAGACGGTTGATCCGCTGAGCAGAACCCGGACCGTCTGCACAGACAATGACTGTGAATCCATCGTTGAGCAGTTGACGAAGCTGCGATGTCAGAGCTGTCCCCTCGCCAACCGCTGGAGGCCATGCCAATGCCGTGACGATCGGAGAATCAGGCGAGTCGGGAATGTTTACAAAGGTCCAAGCCGGTGCTTCGGTTTGACTCAGGATCCGATCAAAGGGCAGGTGGAGCCGAGGGAACTCCACTCCATCAGCCAGATCCCAGGTTCTTGAAAGAGCGGCACCTAGATCTGCCTCTTCGGCGACGATGTCATCGGCACGGTCTTTGAGCCGACGCGGGTCCACCAGGATTATCTGTCCATCGGCTGGGAACTCGTCGACCAATAGGGATTCCGACTCGACCAACCATGGAAGCCACGCCTCCATCCCCTCGAAGCTCTCGCCATCTGCAACCCTCTGCCACTGCTCACGTCCCCATGGCTCAGCAGAAAGCAGGGCTTCGGCACGCTCGGCCACTCCCCCACGCGGAACTAGTTCCCGTGCTGGGAATACCAACACCGATTCCAAATCCCCGGTGGATCGCTGGTCCCCCGCAGAGAACTCAGTCAGCCGTTCGACATCATCTCCCCACAGGTCGACCCGTACGGGGGCATCGGCAGTGGCCGGGAAGATGTCGATAATGGAACCGCGAACTGAGATTTCCCCGCGGTGTTCGACCTGGTACTCGCGGCGGTAACCAGCGTGTACGAGACCCTCAACAAGTCCTGTCAGGTCGATCCTGGAACCGACCTCGATGCGGATCGGTTCGACTGCACCGTCGTCTAGGACCAAACGTTGGGAAAGCGCCCGAATCGGAGCGATCACCACCGACAACTCGGGATCTGACTGCCGGACGCGCCACAGAACCCGGAGTCGCTGTCCCATGCTTTCCACCGACGGGCTGACCCGCTCGAATGGCAGAGTCTCCCAAGCTGGGAACAGTTCGACTGAATTCGCTGGGACGAAATTGCGCAGGTCAACGGCCAGCCGCTCAGCGTCGTTGATTGTGGGAGTCGCCACCAAGAAGGGCGAGCGGCTGGACGCTTTCAACAGGCCAGCAATTGTGAACGCATGCGCCGCCTCGGGAACCACCAGAACGGTTGATCTCCGCCCGAGGGCGCTCATCACACCGGGTTCGTCTCGAAGCCGCGTATTCAGAGAGCCCAAGGGTGCGTCGATAAGACCTTCCCCCGTTGTGTCTGTCTGCTCTGTTGGCTCTGAGCGACTCATGGTTGATCAGCGGCGTTTATGGTCTGCATCGCGTGTTGGGTTCCACCCTCGAGTATCAGTTCGATCGCATCACACGCGCGTTGGCATGCGATGTCGAACTCAACCCGTTGTGCCCGCGGAATCTTCGCAAGTACCCAGTCGACTCCCTTGGAAGCTCCACCTGGAGGCTTGCCGACACCGATCCGAACGCGCGTGAACGAAGGATCTCCCAAGTGCTGGTTGATCGACCGCAGACCGTTGTTCCCAGCTAGACCACCACCTGCTTTGACCTTGACACGTCCCGGAGGCAGATCGAGTTCATCATGGAGTACGACCAGTTGCTCAAGCCCAGCAATGTCGTAGCGGCGCATCAACGATGCGACAGCCAGTCCCGACTCATTCATCCAGGTCATCGGTACTGCGACGACCACACGCCTTCCATCGATCTTGGCGTCGGCGACGGAGGCGCGCAGCTTTGGATCATCCCGAAGACGCTCGCCATGGCGATCGGCGAGTAATCGAGCAGCGTCTGCCCCCAGATTGTGACGGGTGTCTGCGTATCTGGATCCCGGGTTACCGAGTCCAACAACGATCAGATCCCGGGGGTTTCCCGGCTTGATGGCCAGTGTCAGGCTTCGGCGTCGTCCTCGCCAGCCTTGCGGGCGACGATGGCGGCACGGGTCAACTCGGCGGTCACAACAGCGAGTTGTGGCTTGGTAAGGCAGGTGAGACCCTCTGGAAGCTCAAGATCCTTGACCAGCAGGGAGCGATCCAGGGTCATCCCTGAAATATCAACGTCAATGTGGCCTGGGATCTGGTCTGGGTTGGCACGAACCTTGATCTTGTTGAGACGTTGCTCGGTCATACCACCGTTGACGGTGACCTTCTTGGCCTCGCCAACCAGGTTGATTGGAACGTCAAGCTCGATGGGACGTGTCGGGTCGATACGGAGGAAGTCGACGTGAATCACATCGCGACGCACAGGATGACGCTGCACCTCGCGTACGATGACCTGATCAGAGTCGCCATCGACCTGGAGTTCGATCACGGCGTTCGCTCCCGCGTCGGTCGACATTGCGAGACGGAAATCGCGGCGATCGACTGATACAGGGACAGAGGGCTTGCCAGCGCCGTAGACGATGCCGGGCACCTTACGGTCATGACGCGCACGCCTTGACGCTGACGTACCGGTCTGGCGACCTGATTCGGCGGTGAGGGTGACATCGGACATTGAAAGGACTCCTGGCGCACGTTTAGGGGCGGTCAATGAGATTAGTGCTCCGGCGGAGCCACCCGCCAGACGAGAGCCTGCTTCATCACTTGTTCTAAGCAGGCTTCGTGGGATGGGCCCAATCGTGAGGGCCCACCAAGGTCAGGATTGGTTCTGGCCGTTGAAGATCTCCGACACCGAGGTGTCCTCGAATACTGCGTCAATCGCATCAGCGATGATCGGTGCTGCAGAGAGAACCTCGATCTTGGGAATCCGCTTGTTCTCCGCCAGCGGCAACGTGTTGGTTATGACGACCTTCTCCAAGGGAGACGCTTCGAGTCGCTCTATTGCCGGTCCGGAGAACACGCCGTGAGTGGCGGTGCAGTAGACCGAGGATGCTCCACGCTCCATGAGTTGCTCAGCCGCGGCACAGATCGTCCCAGCAGTGTCGATCATGTCGTCGATCAGCACGCATGGCCGTCCGGCTACGTCTCCTACGACGTCCTTTGCGACCACAGCGTTCTTCTCACCTCTGATCCGGCGCTTGTGGACGATTGCGAGATCCGCATGGAGCTGATTCGCGTAACGCTCAGCCACTTTCACACGACCAGCGTCGGGTGACACAACCACGAGATCATCAGGCAAATTGTTCGACATCCAATCGACGAGCAACGGCATCGCGGTCAAGTGATCGACTGGACCATCAAAGAACCCTTGGATCTGACCAGAGTGCAGATCCACACTGACCAAGCGTTTGGCACCTGCTGCGTGGAACAGGTTGGCGACGAGCTTCGCAGTAATCGGTTCGCGTCCCTCTGCCTTGCGGTCCTGGCGGCTGTAGCCGAAGAACGGAGCAACGACGGTTATCCGTTTCGCCGAGGCGCGCTGAGCAGCATCGACCATGATCAGATGCTCCATCAGCGCATCGTTGATGGAAGTGCCATCAATCGAAGCGTGCCCTTGGAAGATGAACAGATCAGCACCGCGGATGGATTCGCCGTACTTGCAGTGGAGTTCCCCGTTTGCGAATTCGGCTATCTGAACCGGCGACAACTGCTCGCCCAAGCGCTTTGCGACTTCTTCGGCGAGTTCGCGATTCACGCGCCCCGCTACGATCGTGAGGCGTTTCTTGGTAATAAGTTCCACGTGGACTCTCCGGTTCAGCCGCTTACTTCTGCAGTGTAGAACGACCCGGTTACGCAGTCAGACGGCACCTCTGATCCAGGCGGCAGAGATGCAAACGGGCCGACTGTGCTGCCACTTCCAACCACCGCAGATTCACCCGATGTCGATCGGACAACACAGTTCTCACCGATGACAGTGTCGATCAGGTGAACGTTGGGGCCAACCTCTGTCCCACTACCGATGATCGTTGAGCCTTGCAGGATCACGCCCGGGAACAGTGTTACGTCGCCGCCGATCTGAACCGTCGTATCGATGTAGACCGCGTCCGGGTCGACCATCGTCACACCTGACCGGAGAAGAGCCTCGTTGGTGCGTCGACGGAGTTCCACCTCTGCCCCGGCGAGTTGCACACGGTCGTTGATTCCCTGGACCTCTTCGGCGTCGATGACCACGAGCGAGTCGACCTTGTGTCCAGCACCAGCGAGCACTTCGATGACATCGGTCAGGTAGTACTCACCTTGGGCGTTGTCGGGCTCGATCCGTCGCAGCGCAGGAGCAAGCAAGCTCCGCCGGAACACGTAGATCGAGGTGTTGACCTCGTTGACCGACAACTCCTCTTCAGAGGCGTCACGCTGTTCGACGACTCTGGCAACGGTCCCTGCCTTGTTGCGGATGACCCGTCCGTAGCCCGTTGGATCCTCCATGCGAGCTGTGAGCATCGTTGCCGCCGCGCCTGACGCCCTGTGCTGTTCAATCAGGTTACGGAGAGTCCCTGCGCGCAGCAGCGGTGAATCGCCGGGCAGCACGAGCACATCGTGGTCCTCTGATTCATCGGGCACCGCAACCAGACTCACCAGCACGGCATCACCAGTTCCGCGTTGAATCGCCTGTTCAACGAAATCGATCCGCAGATCCAACCGCTGTTCGTTCAGCTTCTTGGTGACGAGTTCGGCCTTGTGTCCAACTACGACAACTGCGTGATCCACTCCAGCACCGCTGACGGCGTCCATGACATACATCAGCATCGGCCGCCCACATAGCCGATGCAACGGCTTGGGGCGTTCAGATCGCATCCTGGAACCCTCGCCAGCCGCGAGTATGACTGCCGAGACGGAACCAGGGTCCCTGGTATCAACCATGCTGGCGGGGCAGGACTCGAACCTGCATCCTCCTGATCCAAAGTCAGGCGCTTTGCCAATTAAGCTACCCGCCACTGAAACGCCGCTTGGAGTGCGGCGCCGTTCACTGAGCCGGCCCCGTATACCCGGCTCCGACCCCGTTACCGACAGCGGATTTCTCCACTGGACGACTTGTGGCATCGCTACGGTAGTCGCGAGCGCGACCCCAATTCATACGTGGCGAGTAACTCCCGCGCTCGCCTCGATTCCTGAGCCAGCAGATTTGCCGAGCTTGCGCCGCAGGACAGCGTTCCACACGCCTGATCCCCACCCGATATGGATGGCCATGAATGCCGGAACGATCCAGCGTCGCTCGCCCTTTGCAACCTTCGGGGCCGTGTCAGCGAATCCACCAACGAGGATTGCCGCATAGGGCAACATGCCAAGTAAGCCCAGCTTGCGTGTCTTTCGGGGTGCCGACAGAGCGAGCGATGTCGCTAGCCCGGCAACCATCGCGGGCGCGGCGAGGTTCCTGGCAGAGAGTGACTCGGGGTGGGTGACCAAAGTCTGGACCTTGCCTGCGCCGTATCGGTGATACTGCTTGAAGAGATCGGTCACCTTCTGACGGCAATCCCACGCAATCCTGATCTGCGGGTCAAAAAGCAGTTGCTCGCCGCTCTCACGCACCCTGTAGTCGAACTCGAAATCCTCGTTGACCAACTGGACCTCGGACCAGCCTCCGAGTGCTCTTGCCAGACCGACTGGATAAGCACCGAAGGGGATGTGGTCCACCGTCTGTGAGGATTCGCCATAGTGGTAGACGGAGTTGCCCTGCGCGAAACGCGACCCCATCACCGCCGCGATAGCTCGACCTTGGGCAGTGTGTCCGACTGCGTCCTTGCGACCGCCAACCCCACCCCAACTACCGGACTTGAAGCGGTCGACGATCAACTCGACGTAGTTGTCCGGAATGGACGAGTGTGCGTCGACTCGGACCATCCATTCACCCTTAGCGGCGTCTAGCGCCAAGTTGAGCGCGAACGGGATGGCTCGATCAGCATTCGACAGGATCTCGATCCTGTCGTCGCCGCGCTGCAACTCCGCGACAACGTCTCGGGTGCGATCCCCTGAGGTCCCGTCGACAACGAGAATCTGGAGATTCGAGTACGTCTGTCGCTGAATACTGTTGATCGCCTCGGCGATCGTCCGTTCCTCGTTACGAGCCGGGATGACTACAGTCACCAGCTCCGCAGCGGGTGAACTCAACGACGCTTACCCAACAGGGTTGGGATCGTCCTTAGACCGATCACCAAGTCCCGCCAGAGCGACCAGTTCTCGATGTAACGATTGTCGAGCCGGACTCGGGTCTCGATGCTTGTATCACCCCAGTAGCCATTTACCTGGGCCCAACCAGTAATGCCTACCGGTACACGGTGCCGGTACTCGTATTCGTCAATTTCAGAACTGAACTGCTCGACGAAATGGGGACGCTCGGGGCGGGGCCCAACCAGCGACATCTCACCCCGCAGCACGTTGAACAACTGAGGCAACTCATCGAGATGGGTCGGCCGAAGGATCTTTCCAGCCAAGGTCACCCTGTCGTCACCCTCTACGGTCCACTGAGTCGACGAGTCATCGTTGACACGCATCGTACGGAACTTGTAGATCTCGAAGGGCTGCCCGCCAATACCAACCCGAACCTGCTTGAACAGGATGGGCCCACGACTGGTCAAGCGAACAGCCAAGGCACAAGCTGCCATGACGGGCAGGGCGAGGATCGTCAACATGCCGGCGACCATCACGTCTGAGGCGCGCTTGGCTGGCCACATTGCCGCAGCCGAGCCGGGCCTACGGACCTCAACGATGGGAAGTCCCGAGACCTCGTGCCCGAGGGCATCAGCTGACACCCCGAGCTCGAATAGTCGAGGAACGGCGTAGAACTGAGCGATCTGGCCACCACAGTTGCGGATTATCTCGACGAGTTCCTGCTCTTCTGCCGCCCCGAAGGCCAAGACCACATGTCTTACGCCAGTCAGTTCCAAAATCTCGGGCAGGTTCTCAGGGCGCCCGAGCAATGGAAGTGGCATCTCGTCATCGAAGCGGTCGACGAAACCGGTCGGAAGAAGTCCGAACTGTGGGTTCTCTATGAGCGCTTCAGCCACCTGAACACCAATTGGACCGGTGCCGACGATGATCACGTCATCGAGGTCATATCCAGCGGAGCGTGTGACCTCAACAAGCTTGGATGAAACTAGGCGCCCGATGAGCACCAAGGGAACCGTGACTGCTACCAGCGTGGCGAGCCCGAACGCGTCGACTACTGGGGAAGGCCAAGACGCCTGAAGCACGAACTTGAGGGCCATTGCCCCCAAAACTGTGATGACCGGGGCCAGCGCCACTCGGCCGATGATGGACAGGAGCCCTTCACTTGCAGGCAGTGCCAGTCTGCCGCGGCGCAGAGTTGGCGCCAGTAGCGCTGCGCCGACCGCGCCGTAGAACACGACCAAGAGATACGAGAGCTTTGTCGAGGTGAGTTCATCGCCCCTCACCATGTGGCTGACTACCGGGCCAGCGAGCAGCGGAACGGCGACCGCAGCGAAGTCAAACGCGTGGCTGATGAGCCTGAGTGCTCGACCAACGGCCCGCCGGTCATTGCGGGAGACGCTGGTAGTAGCGGCTTCGGGAACGCTCTCGAGGTCGACAACCGGTTCGAGGTCGACAACCGGCTCGGTGTTTGTAGATACGCCAGATATACGCCCGCGAAGGTCTACTACGACGGCTTCTCCGTTGTTGTTGGGTTCAGAACTACGACGCCAGCTTCTCGTCAGTTCTTGCGCACCCGAATAGCCCAGCATGTATACCCCGGTTCCTAGATCGGGCGTAACGAAACGCCCTAGTCCTTCAGCGCCCGCATCCCCACAAGTTGGGCACATCCGCCATAAACAAGTAAACGTGTCATTGACTTGTCAGTCAAGGAAATTGTGACTTTTCATCATGGGTCAATCGACCCATTTTTGGGGGCGCGACGACATTGCGTAACACTTTCGTCATGAATTCGACCGGATCTGACCCCTCAGGGGTGCGAGTAGAGGTTCTGACAGATCTGGGAGATCTCTCAGGTGAGTGGGATCGTCTCGTCGACTCCCAGCCCATTCCCAGCCCATTTCTGAAGAGTTGGTGGATATCCAACGCTGGGACCGACAACCTCACGATCGTCTGCGTTTTCCGTTCGGACAGGCTCGTTGGCGGAGCTGCTTTTGAATCTGGTTCATGGGGTCCAGCAGTTCTCGGCATCGAACGAGTGCGCACAGTGGGGAGCGAGTTGCTCGCTCCCGATCACCTCGATCTCATCTCCACCGCTCAAGATCGAAGCGACGTGACCCGGGCAGTGCTGGCATATCTGCTCCGCAAGGGAAACCGGCTGATCGATCTGAACGGCCTGCGAGCAGATGGCAGTCTCGCAGCAGCATTAGACGATGCCGTTACGGAGGTTTTCGATGCTCCCTTTGCATTCCTTCCTTCGGCGTTCGACACCTACCTCGCGGCAAGGCCAGGAAAGCTCCGCAGCACGATCAAGCGCCGGGGCAAACAACTTGGCGCAACAGGGGCCAAAGTCGAAGTCGTTGAGCCCGAAGATCTCAACCGGGCGGTTCAAGTCTTCAGCGAGCTACACGACACACGTTGGGCCGATGAGTCTGGATTCCTAAGCGCAATGGACCGGTTCAGGGCCGTTCTGGCCGACGGAGTGACCAAGGGAGAAGTCCGCATAACTGAACTCCGTCTCGATTCCGGAGAGACGATTGCCATCGAGATCGACTTCGAGGTTGCCCAGCGTTTGTCGTTCTACCAGTCCGGCCGACGAACAGATCATGAGTGGCGCGCCTGTGGCACGGTCTTGCGCTCTGCAATTATCGAATCAGCAATATCTCGTGGTGTGACCGAATACGACATGCTCCGCGGCGACGAGAACTACAAGGCCGACTGGGCTACCGACCATCGACAACTCACCAACCACAGGTTGCCCGTTGGTCTCAGATCAAGGGTTGTCTTCGCTGCACTCAGCCGCGCACCTTGGCTACGACGTCCCTGAGTTCGAATCGGGCAGCGGGACTCAGAGCGAGGCCCGCGAAGCCACCGATTACTCCAGCAACGACGATCGCCAACATGGACAGGAGCCCTGTGTGGGTCAGCAGCCGGACTGGCAACGCAAACGCTGTGACGAACACCGAGATGATCAAAGCGGGGACCAGCGATCGGATGGTCTCCATCGTGTTGGCTCCAATGATCCGGTTGACGATGAGTTGACGGGCAGTCTGAAACACTGCCGCTATGACCAAGTGAACCGTCGCGACCCAAACGATTCCTCGTGGCGCAACGATCCACATAGCAATGAGCATCATCGGCACCATCACAACATTGATCCGTGCCATCACTCCCGGCTTACCGATTGCGAACAATAGATCGCCGCTGGCAAAGCCGACCCCGACGAAACAGCCTGCCAAGGAGAGGAGTTCCATCGTCCGGATGGCCACTGGCGAGGGTGTCCCGTACATCAACCAGATCGAATCCCTAGCTACGAGCGCCAGCCCAATGCCGGTGGGAATCGAGAACAATGCGATTAGGCGCAACGCCCGATACATCGCCTCGGACATCGCCATCCGACCCTCGGAGCGGATCCGCGCGTACATCGGGAACAGCACCGCCGACATGGCGTTGAGTTGTGCCCCGAGTATGAATTCCGGAAGCCGGAATGCTTGGTAGTACAGAGACATCTCGTCTTGGCCGTACTTGTCCCGGCGTGTGCTTCGATTACCGACGATCAGGTAGTCGCCATTGAGTGCCAGCACACCGAGGAGTCGCGTCCCGGCCATCCGCCATGCATAAGCAAAGAGCTCCCGCATGATCGTCCAGTTCCAGCGAAGCACTGGGCGGAACCGAATCGCTAACCAAGTGCCCACGAGCCAGACGGCGTAAGCAGCAATCAGGCCGAGGATAATTGCCCAAGCCTCGAGGCCCACCATGACCAACACGACGGTCAGAACGAAGCGGGTCATGTCCCGCGACACCTCAACAGCAGCCCGTGACCTGAAGTCCATTCCCCGCATGAGCAGCGCCCACGGAATGGTGGTGAGCCCGGAGAGCATGACAATCACCGCTAGCAGGCGAAAGATCAAGTTGTAGCCCTCGAGGTGATACAGCGAAGTGATTACCGGTGCTACGAAGAATGCGACCGCAGCCAAGATGGTTGCGAGGATCACATTTGCGGTGAAGGCGACCTGGACACGCTCGCTTACACCTTCCTCTTGTTCATAGACCAGCGCTGCACCCATTCCCAGATCGAGTGCATTGTCGAAATAGAAGGTGAAGATCATCAGCGTGACCATCACCTTGTAATCGATCGTGTCGAGATGGCGAGCAAGGAGTGCGGCCAGCACGAGCGCCGATACGTACCGGGTGACTACTCCTACGTTTGCCCAGAGAAATCCGCGGCTCGCAGCAGTGGCGACTGACTGCTCAGAAGAATCCGAAGTCTGGGCTCCTTCAGATGGAGCCTCTCCGGTAACCACAGGACCGGCCTCGCCCAAAGCTTCAGCGGGATCAATCGGATTTGGCTCGTTCAGTTCTTGGTCCGATTCGGACAACTGGCCCCCTGACGACTGGGTGATGAGCTTGTTCTAGCTTCGGAGTACTACGACACCCGATGCACCAGAACCGAACGACCGTAGTGTGTCCCCTGCCGCGCGAGCATCAGTGAGAGTGGTCGCACCCTCATTGACGACCATGAGGGTTGCATCTGCAAGCGAGAGCATCTGGGCAGTAGGTACTGGCCCGGGCACCCTCGGGCCATTCACGATCACCACGAACCTACCGGCGAGAGCTTCGAGTACTCGAGCGAAGTTGGACCGCATACGCAGAATGTTGCGACTGGTGTCGACTCCAGCCCCCAAGAACCTGACCATCCCATCCGGTGGGCGCATCGGCTCTACCACTCTGGGAACCGATACGTTGCCGAGCGATGTGAGCGTCGCTTCCGGATTGAGTTGTCCTGCCAAACATTCGGCAAGTCCGGCTGTTCCGTCAGCCCCGAGCATCGTGGTCAGGACCCCTTCGTCGAGGTCGGCGTCGATGAGCGCGACTGGTTGACCGAAACTCCGTGCAATTGTGCATGCCAGCGCCAGTGCCAATTCGGCTCGTTCCTGGGCGGCATCGCTACCCACGAGTACCAGCCTGTGGACCGGTTCGTTCAGAGCCAAGCGTTCGATGGACGAGATCACGCCAGCGATCGTGTCCTGAGGATTCGTGCCGCGTGCGCTGAGCGCACCGACCCGGGCGAGCACCGGCAACTCGATCGACTCGATGACGTCCTTGGACGATTCGAGCACCGGCTTGGTGAGGTTGCGGGCGAGGAAGTACAGGAACGGAACCAGACCGCCAAGGAGAAGTCCGAACACCACGGCGAACCACAGTGGGAATCTGGATGTGCTCTGGAGTGGCCGAAGGACCTCTTGGAAAATCGGACCACGGATCCTGCTCTCGACGGGAAGGTCCCGCTGAGCGGACTCGAACGCGCTGGTCAACGCTGGTACTACCTGAGCCGAGACTTGTTCGGATTCCTCGCGGTCAGGGCTCTTGACCACGATGCTCATGAATGCGGAATCCGGCTTGCGCTTCACCGAGATCATCCCGTTGATCTCATCTATGGACTGTGGCAGGTCTCCACGACGCTTCACCTCGGCAGCGAAGCCCTTCGACTCGACGATGCTCTGCAGTGCCTGAGTCACTACCTCGTTGTCATTCGGGTTGGCACCCGAGACCACCATCACGTTTCGAGTCGTCTCATAGGTCGGAGGACTCGAGATTGCCGCGATCGCAGCGACAGCAGCCACCACGAACATCGATGCCAACACGATGATCGTCTGGTTTCTACTGAGTCGTATTGATCGCCTGTCCTCGGTTGGCTGGACCGGCATAGCGCCATGTTCCAGCCCGACAGACGTCTGTCGCATCGGCGTCATTCGTCTGATTCTCTCCTGTGTGGTCGTTCGGTGCCCGCTGTAGGTGTCCAGACATACCGGCAGAACCCGATTCGGACCGACTATTAGGGGGCGTGTGCAAAGTGTACCGACGAAGAAACAAAGTTGGTAGATAGCGCCGAAGAGCGTTCAGGGATTCGAAGCAAGCATTCAGGCGCGAAAGCTCTGCTCGGTTTGGGTTCCGGTGTCTAACGCGATGTAAAGTCTCCGACGCCATGGGCTCACTGATCAAGAAGCGCCGCAAGCGCATGCGAAAGAAGAAGCACAAGAAGCTGTTGAGGCGCACCAGGCATCAGCGCAGGGCTCGCGGCAAATAGTCTGCCGCCAGTCCCCCGCTGGCTACTGCGCATCTGGTTTCTGGTTCACACCTTCAGTCGAAGGCGGGAATGGTACGAGCTACCACGCGTCCGGAACCAGGGAATTCACCTTCGACGAACCAAGTCGAACCGCTTCCAGCAAGCCGTGCCTGTTGCCCAGTGGCAGCAGTTAGATCGTCGCGCCAACGAGCGAGTTCTGGGTAGGCGAACAGCGCTGCTGGCTCAAGATCGTTGCCGTTGTCGCCGCTGGGTCCCCCGAGGGCATCCCATGCTTTGTACACAACGGGTGTCGACGCGTGAACCGGCGGTGTTAGCAGCGTGTAGACGCGTTCGCTGAAGGGCAGCGGTTCCAGTACTTCACCTATGCCTCGAACACGTGCCCGCCCGCCTTTGATGCAGAAGGCCACATCCGCCCCGATTGACGCTGCAAGGTTTGGATCCTGCGCATCTGCCCATCGGAGTATCGCTGCAGCATCCGAACTGCCGCCACCAAGTCCGGCCCCAGCGGGGATCCGCTTATCGACAACGACGCCTGCAACTCGACCAATACGACGCAGAGCACTCGCAACCAGGTCCCCTTCGGGTGCACTCCGTTCCTCGCCTCCGATGCGATACCTGACCGAAGTGCCGTCTTCATCGATCGTCAAAACGTCCGCGAAATCAAGGCTCACCATTTCTGCATCGATCAGGTGGTATCCATCTGGGCGGACCCCCGTAACCCGCAGCGTCACGGTCAGTTTCGCCGGCGCCTGGAGTTCAACCATCCGTCGATCCTCTCGGGCCACTAGTTGTCTCCGGGCTCCATAGTTGCGACCCGAGACTGTTCGATCAGCGCCACCCAATCGTGGACATCGAGGGTCTCTGGGCGGGCAGTTGGCTCTATCCCCGCTCGTTCCATGGCCTCTGAACTGAGAACACCCCCGAGTGATGATCGGAGCATCTTTCGGCGTTTCCTGTACGCCGTGGCGACAAGCGACATGACTTCTGACAGTTCCACTGAGTCGGATGGCGCCTCACGCCGGTGGAACTCGAGCAACGCCGAATCAACATTGGGCATGGGATGGAACGCCTCGGGTGCGATCGTGTCACGCACGGCAGCACTTGCGTACCAGGACAACTCGACAGAGGGCACTCCGATCGTACGTCCTCCCGGTTTCGCAGCGAGTCGTTCCGCGACCTCTTGTTGGACCATGACAAGTCCACGCGAAACCATTGGCGCGCGTTCCAGTACAGCGAGCACAACGGGAACTGAAACGTTGTAGGGAAGGTTTGCCACGAACACCCACTCGTTCTCTCTCGAAAGCAGTTCGGACCACTCGATGTCGAGGGCATCGCCTGCCACCACCTCGATGTTGTCGGTGGACGGGAGCGAACGAGTTAGGACCTCACGCAGAACGGGGATGAGGGACTCGTCCTTCTCGACGGCCACGACTCGGCCAGCAACCTGTGCCAATGCAACTGTGAGAGCACCCAAGCCAGGTCCCACTTCAACAACACAGCTACGGGGACCCAGATCAGCAAGTCCGACGATTCTGTCGATTACACCCGAATCAACAACGAAGTTCTGACCAAGGGACTTCCGCGGCTCTATCCCACGATCAGCGAGCAGTTCGTTGGTTCGTTCGAGACTCCAAGCGCTCAATCTGAGCCCTCTGCTGTTGTTGTCGACGCAAGTGTCGTGATCGACGTCGGTGGCTCTCGATCTGAATACCTACTCGATCCCTTTGGGTACCAGTCGTCAGGAATCTCGATCGATGTGGTCGTTGTCTCCGCAATTGTTGTTGTTGACTCCGTCGTAGTGGTTGACCCGGTTGTCTCTGCGTCCTGTTGGTCGTTGAGTTTCACAACGACAATTGCGACGATTGCCACGAGCGTGACAGCCAGCGCGACCAAGAACCGTGGGTGGATTCGTTGAACCATTACGGCGCCATCGTTGTGTCGAGTTCGTAAAAATCAACTGTTGTGGCGGTTGTAACCCTGGAGACCTCGTCGACTTCCAGTTCAAGCACATCGGCCACGGCTGCGCCCACCACAGCGACACGTGCGGGAGTATTCGGCTTTCCCCTGAACGGAACGGGACTGAGATACGGAGAGTCCGTCTCGACCATGAGCCGATCCAGCGGGGTGATTCTCACTGCTGCTCTGACGTCATCCGCGCTGGGGAAAGTGACGATGCCGCTGATGGACAACAGCGCGCCCCGCTCGAGGCACTTCTCAGCTTCGTCGGGACCTCCAGTGAAACAGTGGAACACCGTCCGTCGTGGGACAGATTCCGAATCGAGGATCTGCAGCGTGTCATCCCACGCAGACCGAGTGTGGATCACAAGGGGGAGGTCAAACTCGTGGGCCAACCGAATCTGTTCAGCAAAGCAGCGACGCTGCGAATCTCGTGGCGAGTGGTCATAGTGGTAATCAAGTCCGCATTCGCCCACTGCGACGAGTGTGCCGCCAACTGCAACTTGTGACTCGATCAGGTCCGCTAGGCCCTTGACACCGTCCTTGGCGTCATGGGGGTGAACTCCTGCGGTAGCGAATACACCTGGCCGGGAGGATGCGAAATCTACCGCTGATTTCGAACTCGACAGATCCGTTCCAACGGTGACCATGGCGACCACACCGGCTACCCGGGCATCGTCGAAGATTTCCGAGTTGTCACCACTTGGATCCAGATGGCAGTGGTTGTCGATCCAAGCTGGGGCGGATCTGTCCGAATTACCAGCAGGCTCGTGGGAGATTCCAGGCACTGCCCAAACCTAGCTGTCGATCATGACTACGCCGTTGCGTGCTCGGCCGAGAAGTCGGGCCCGGCCGATGGCATTCTGGGCTGCCTCAGTGGTGGTGATCCCATCACGGATTGGGACCACGTTAACCTCGGCCCACTTTGACAGTTCGACTATTCCTATATCCGAGTTGGACGGTGGGGCTAGAACAATGACCGTTATCCCATCGTCGAACTCCTCCAACCGGTCAGAACCTAGTGACCTCGACTCCGAGTCGTAGATCTGCGATCCGTACACCAGGCGAAGATCACCGACTTGGCCGTTGAGCAATTGTCGAGCCTGGCGCGTCAATGATCTGACATTCACGGTCCGAAGGTCCATAGCCTGTGTGGCTTTGGGTATGGACCCACCGGGATTGAGACGCATGGACAGCCAAGG
Source organism: Microthrixaceae bacterium (assembly GCA_020439285.1). GTDB lineage: Bacteria > Actinomycetota > Acidimicrobiia > Acidimicrobiales > Microtrichaceae > JAGQSZ01. Next base: position 7,958 of record JAGQSZ010000013.1, on the reverse strand, counting down.
CCGTTGCACATCGCCATCGATCAATACGACGCGATCGCCACGAGCAATCAATCCGGCTGCCAAGTCGATCGCCATTGCACGCGATGCATTGCCCCGCTCCGGAGGCGAGATCAAGATACGCCGCAGGTGCTCACCTTTGCGGGAGCCCTCCGCGACGTTGACAGCAAGCTGTTGAACCTGTGCAACAGCTGCATGAATCGACTGCCTACGAGAGATCGACAGATGCGTCCATACCGGAGTCGAGGTTCTGAGGACCATGTCATCGAACGACGTCACCCGCGGCTTCCGGCATCGCGACAGAATCAGACCAAAGGTGAATATGACACCTGATACCCCGCCAACGAAGGTCATCCAAAGCACCTTGGGCTTGGCCACATCGATTACAGGCTCGCTGAACATAGTCACCAGCGGCGGGCCCGTGTACACATTCTGCTCCCCCGGGTTGATCGGCCGCGCCTGGTCATTGACACCCGCGGTACCGAAGTCTCGAGCTTGTGTGTAGATCTTGTTGAGCGAAGCCAGGAGATACGGTGCTGCCTGTTCGACTTCCGCCTCATCATGGTCCGTAAAGGTGACCGTCACCAGACCACCCATTCGTGGCTTCTCCACCGATATCCGATCAACGATCTGCTCGACGCCAAGATCAATTCCACTGAGCACCCTGAGGTTCTCGGCAAAGGCCTCGGATTTCGCCAATACCAAGACCTGTTGGCTCCGTTCAGTTGGCAGGCTGAACACCTGATTCGGGGATGAGACCTTGAGTTCTGGCACGACGAACCCGGCGCTGACCGAATAGTTGACTGGCAACGACGAACCGATGACGAAGAACAGAATCGCTGCGACAATGCCCCCCACGAGGGTCACCCTGGCCATGGAACCTGTGATCTTGACATCCCATTTCGCAAGCTCGACCTCTGGCATCTCGTCGATTACCAACGGGTTCGCTAGCAACTCCTGATGGCGAACGGGTAGACGGGACCCGCCAGGTCCGTCCATTCCGTACGGAACCACCGCCGTGGACGACTCCCGCGAAAGGGATGAGCTTCCGTGGAGTTCGATCTCATTACCCGGCTCAGCATCTTGTTCGTCCCCGGTGGCCCGAGACCATCGTGCTGACTCGGACTGCACTGATAACGATGCGGCAAGCCCCATGATCGACCACGCGAGTTTGTTGTTCAGCAAGCCCAGGAACATCGATGACGATAGGACCGGGAGCAGCATCACGAACACCGTGGTGGAAACATCTGACATGTACGGCCAGCGAGGTCTCAACAGGCTCCACCCAGCGACCAGGAAACACGAGATGAACAGCGAAACGCCGACAACCCCCGAGTCCGCGAACATGTCCAACCAAGTGTTGTGAGACGAAACGAATTCTCGGGTCTCATCGAGGATCTGAACTCCTGGGGTTACGAGCAGCCGTTGAGGAATCTCGTAGCTGATCTGCCCGAAGCCCTGACCTAGTACAGGTCTCTCGGAAATCACCTCCACCGTGGTCTTCCAGAAGTCGAGACGGCCGGCCCCACGATCGGAGAATCCACGCTGGAGGTTCGCCGGATTGGCAACGAATCCAATGAGGAACGCTATCGGGGCGATGATCATTGCCACTCCGGCAACTCTGACGCGCTTGCGCATCGAAATGCCGGGCTTGGCGACCATGGTCGCGACGATCGCTATCGACGCACCGATCAGACCAGAACGACTCCCTGCGCCGGCCGCGCCACCGAGCACGACGGCGAGCGTTATCAGATACATAACCCGTTCGCGCTTATCGTTCGCGTGACGCAGGTAGTACACGGTCAGCGGGATCATCGCTGCTTCGACAAGGCCGAAGAAGTTCGGGTCACCGATCAGACCCTCGGAACGTGTCCCCAGGAACAGAGCGAGGATTCCGGCTGCGGACCCGAATAACCCACCGACCCAAAATGCTCTAAGGAACCTCTGAATGTCCTTATGGGACTCGACGAGCATCGAAGTCACTGCGAAGAAGACCAACGCCAAATAGAGCATGAGGAAGGCCTTCAACCATCCGCCGGGTCGAGCGGCCCACACGCCACTGAGGGTCACCCAAGTGAGCATCAGCCAGATCGGTAGCCAGTTCCGCCAAGGCACTGCCGGTGGTCGCCACCGTTGAACGATCAGCTTGTGAGCGATAACAAATGTCAATATCGCAGCAGAGATCCGGCCGACGCTGACGATGCTGTACTCAATTCCATCAAAGTGAATGAGAAACGCGACGATCTCGATTGCGGCGAAGCCCTTCTTCTTGGTCCACAGCGCCAGACCGCCGAGCGCAGCCAGCAGAGTGATCGCAAGAACGGCCCATTTGTTCATCACCGCCAGAACCAAAATCACGACACATGCCAAGCCAGCCAGCGCGAGAACGAAAGGCAGCCACGGCGGGCGGCCCTCGGGGCTCGTCTGTGAGGTGTCGGGTCGGTCGATAGTCAGCAAATGATTCTCCTGACCGGGTTCATCCGGACAGGTGCTCTACATGTATTGCCCGCTGCCAGTCGCGGGATCGCCACGATGATCATCCATCACGTGCGCCGATAAAGCGTACCCGTGACCCGGCTCATTGGCAGATGGGCATTGCTACCAGTCCACCAAATTGCCTCAGAATGTGGACGGTGGTGATTCCGTCCGGCTCGCTCAGAGCAGATGGCCTGCCAGTGTGGCCAGATCCGACTCGGGCCTCGCTCCTATGTGCGAGATGACCTCAGCGGCAAGCACAGATCCGAGTTCTGCACACCTGCGGAGGTCGAAGCCGCGGCTGTATCCATAGAGGAATCCGGCGGCGTAGAGATCGCCGGCTCCAGTTGTGTCGACGATGCGTTCCACCGGTGCTGCTGGAACCTCTATTCGGCTCGACCCATTGATTACGACCGATCCCTTCTCGGACCTGGTGACTGCGGCAATCGCTGAGTGCTCGGCAAACCTGACGGCTGCGTCCTCGAGGTCGTCGCATTCATACAGCGACAGTGCCTCGAGTTCATTCGCGAAAACGAGGTCGACATGGGATTCGACCAAGTCGACAAAGGCGTCACGGTGCCGTTCGACGCAGAACGGATCCGACAGCGTCACGGCCACCCTTCTACCAGCATCATGGGCGATGTCAGCTGCTCGTCTGAAAGCGTCCTGGGCTTCTGGCCGGTCAAATAGGTAGCCCTCCAGATACAAGACCTCGGCTGAACGGATCGCCTTTTCGTCTATGTCGCTGGGTTCGAACTCGGTGGATGCACCCAGGTAGGTGTTCATCGTCCGTTGAGCGTCAGGGGTCACCAGGATCAGGCATCTTCCGGTGGGAGGCCCAGATACCGCGGGCGGCACATCGAAACGGACCCCTGTGGCACGCAGGTCATGGCCGAACACTTCACCGAGTTGATCTTCACGAACCTTGCCGATGTACTGAGCGCGGCCGCCCAATGCAGCGATCCCAACCATCGTGTTGGCTCCGCTTCCACCAGAAACCTCTATGCCCGATCCCATCTGGTCATAGAGCAAGGTGGCCCGTTCCTCATCGATCAGAGCCATTGTTCCCTTGACGATCCCGAGAGAATCGATCAGTTCATCGCTCTCTTGGCTGATCACGTCTACCAGAGCATTGCCGATTCCGACGACATCCAATTCGGTTGGTTCGTTGGACCCGACTCGATAAGCGGGGATATCAGCACCCATGGACTTCTCCGTTTTTGTTCACGACGAACCGGCTCAGCGGCTAAAGGACTCCGGAACACTAGCGAGCACAGGCTGGATCGACCGCTTCGGGATCTCACCCGGTTGGAGCCTGCGGTTGACTCACCGAGGCTGTGCGAACGCGAGCCGTTTCACGACATTCACCTTCACGCCGAACTCCTCGGCAACGGCAGTCGCAGCGTCTCGCGGAGTTGCTCCGCCATTGACGTAGCTGTCATACGCTTCCAACAAATCGGCTTCGGTTGGTTCTGGCGACGGAGCAGCACCTTCTAGGACCACCACTACCTCGCCTTTTGGTGGCGATTCTGCGTAATGCGACGCGAGCTCTGACACAGTCCCGCGGAGTGTCTCCTCATGCATCTTGGTCAGTTCCCGGGAAACCGAGGCTCGGCGATCCCCACCCATGACCTCGGTCGTATCGGCGAGCATCTCCGCTACACGATGAGGCGACTCATAGATGACGACAAGTCGCTGCTCCTTGGCCAGCTCACCGAGGCGTTTGCGCCGCTCCCCTGTCTTCCGCGGGAGGAAACCCTCGAACACGAATCGACTGTCACCGCTCAACAGTCCACTGGCGACCAGCGCGACCGCACCAGCGAACGGTCCCGGAACAACCTCAATATCGAGCCCGGCCTGAGCGGCCTCCGATATCAGCACTGATCCCGGATCTGACAGCCCCGGCATGCCTGCATCGCTCACAAGTCCAAGCACGAGCGACTCACGGATTGTCCGCTCGATCAGTTTCGGAGCGTCTCTGCGTTCGAGGTGTTGATCCAGACGAACGAGCCTTTTCGATCCCACGCCGCTCAGCTCTAACAGGCGCCCGGTTCGGCGGGTGTCCTCACAAGCAAGGAGGTCGCAGCTCGCCAGAGCTTCTCGTGCACGATCACTCATGTCCCCCAAGTTGCCAATCGGCGTTCCGACAACGACGACCTTGGGTCCCGAACCCGCAACCGTCATCGAATCTCCAGTTGGTCGCCCTCACTCAGGGACCATTCGTGGAATGCTCCCTGGGGAGCCTCGATTGCTGTCTTTGCGCTCCACACCGGCAAACAGACCCGGTTGCGCGGCATCGAGACGATTCGCACCACCACACCAGTGGAGTCGCAGAAGGCGACATCTATTGGGAAGCGAACCCCGAAGGTGTGAACCGACTTCGCTTCGAGGATGAACACCCCGTCGAGCGATGTGCGACCAATCAGACCTTTTCTGCGTTCGGACCGCGACAGCGCTACCTCAGCGGAAGCGAGGACTTCTCCACCGCGGGTCAGCCAGGCCATTGCTCCAACCTAGAGGCCGAACCCAAACCCGTAACGGAATGCATGGCTGACAGATCAGACATTGAATCTGAACTCCATGACGTCCCCGTCCACCACCTCGTAGTCCTTACCTTCGATCCGGAGCTTTCCGGCATCGCGGGCCTTGGACCATGACCCGAGTTCGAGTAGTTCATCCCAGTGGATCGTCTCGGCGCGAATGAAACCACGTTCGAAGTCGGTGTGAATCACACCCGCACACTGTGGAGCGCGGTAACCAGCTCGGAAGGTCCAAGCCCGCGTCTCTTTTTCTCCCGTTGTGAAGAAGGTTCGCAGACCCAACATTTGATAGGCGGTGTGCAAGAAGGTGGGCAACGCGCCCTCTCCCAGACCCAAGGCTTCGAGCATTTCAACCCGGGACTCCGGGTCCAACAGAGCTGCTTCCGCCTCGAGTTGGATACACAACCCGATTACACGATCCGCGCCATCTGCTCCGAAGGCCGCTCTTACGGGTTCGAGGATCGGATCCGGGTCTTCGAGTTGGGCTTCGTCGAAGTTGACCAGCGCCAGCGCTGGCTTGGCGGTCAACAAGAAATGATGCTTGATGTGAGCAAGGTCATCAGCGCTCATGTCCGTGCGGTAGAGGGGATGTCCCGCCTGAAGGTGAGCGATCGCAGCTTCCATTGCCGAGACTTCATCGACCAGGGACTTGTCGGCCCGAGCTGCCTTGCGACGCTTGTCGATCTGCTTTTCGAGAGTTTCGAGATCCGCGTAGACCAACTCGATCTCGAGTGTCTCGAGCTGGTCGACTGGGTCATGGGACCCCGGAACGTCGTCGTCTACAAAAGCCCTCAGGACGAACACGATTGCGTCAACCTCGCGAATGTGAGCGAGAAACCTGTTACCGAGCCCTTCGCCCTGAGCGGCGCCTTTTACGAGCCCCGCAATATCGACGAATTGCACACTCGCATGCACGATCGTTTTCGTTTTGCTCATCTCTGCGAGAGCATCGAGGCGACGATCCGGAACCCGGGCAACGCCCACGTTGGGATCAACGGTCGCAAAAGCGTACGGAGCGGCAAGGGCTCCCCCGCCGGCCAGCGCGTTGTACAGCGAGGACTTGCCTGCATTTGGCAGGCCCACAAATCCGAATCGTTCCACCGTGACTTCCTGTTTGATCTGTCTCGTCAGCGAGACGTCAGCAAAGCTACCCGCAAGCGGTATCAAACAACGATGCAGAGCATTGTCGACCTTTGATGACGCCCGCGATCTGGGGGTGCAGATGCTGCGGTTGAGCCCGAATGACGGCTACCAACAATGACCCGGCTTGGCTCTGGAGGCACGCGACGTTGTAGCCTGTCCGAGCTATGTCTAAGAGGACTCAGAAGAAAAAGGCCAACGTTCGCCGCAAGAAGGCCAACCATGGCCGCAAGCCCAACATGGGCCGCAATTCCTGACAGCTGTCATTGACCATCAGGTCACGTTGTCAGTGACCGTCACATCATGTGGCGGGTCGGACTCCTTCAGCACCTCATCAGGCACTGTGTAGATCAACGGAACGCTCAACAGCGTTGTCGCGCCCTTTACCGCGATGTTCGCCCAGATCATTGACCAGGCAACCGCTGCTGGCACGTCTCCACCGAACGCGATCATCACGAACAACGCCGAGTCGAGTGGAATCGACACAGCATTTGAGCTGACGACCCGGCCCCACTGAAAGCGCCGACCGAAACGGTCGACGAATCGCTGATAGATCTCCGTGTCCACCAGTTCCGCCACCACTTGTGCGACCACAGACGCCAGCACTATCCGAGTCACAGGTGAGAGAACATCTCCGAAGAACTCCTGTGCGGGCCCCGGCACATTGGGATCCCCCGGCAGCACGGCCGTCAGATACAGCCCGAGGGCAAGCAGGACATTGAGCGCTCCTGCAGCCAGGATGACAATGCGAGAGACCGCACGCCCACCGACTTTGTGGATCATGTCTCGCAGGGTGAAGGTCAATGGATAGGTGAGAGTCCCGGCGTCAATCGAAAAGACCGCCCAGGTCGGACCGATTCGGAGAATGCGCACTGACATCACATTGGCCATGAGCGAACAAGCAACATAGGCACACACCGATATCAACAGCCATCGAATGGCCCGATCGCTGAACCCGTGTGTAACGGTGAGCTCTCTCGCAGATCCTCCCGCAGCCGCCGAGCTGATCATGTCGTCACCGGAATTCACGTCGGCCAAGGTAGCTTTCGCGGATGGCCTCGGACAGCCCAACTGATCACCAGACCGATGCAGGACCAGATCCAACCGCACCCCAGCGTGGCCCCCAATTGACCTCCGTAGCGATTGGCGATGCACCTGGGCCATGGTCAAGCGCCGGGTTTGGCGTAGATGATTCGGGTGCAGTCCATCTGGGTTCCACGATCCTTGACCTTCAAGGTGGCGACGGCGGATTCCTGGGATTGTCCTTCGAGCCCGCACTCGACACATCTGACCTCGATGGGATACCGCTGTTCGCTCCGCCTCCCAGGTACACCGATTTCAACACTGCCCGGCCTCGCAATCCGAATGGAATCGTGACGATTGATCACATCGTGGTGGCGACGACGAATTGTGATGAGAGCATCGCGAGCTTCGAACAGGCGGGCTTCTCCCAACGGGGCGAGCGGCTCACCGAGAGTTTCGGAATGCCAACCCGACAGACCTTCTTCTGGGCAGGTCAGGTGATTGTCGAACTAATCGGGCCAGTCGAAACCGATCCGACCAAGCAGGGACCAACAAAGATCTTTGGCCTGGCACTGGTCTCCGAGGACTTCGATACAACCATCGAGTGGCTCGGTGACCTAGCTGGAAAGCCGAGGAGAGCTATCCAACCGGGACGTCGGATCGCCACGATCCGAACCCGGGAGCTCGGTATCAGTGTCCCTATAGCCGTGATGTCACCCCATCCGAAGGACTGACTGGACAGTCGACGGCTCCTGACGTTCTGAGAACCTCGGTCACGGGAAC
>JAGQSZ010000137.1 GCA_020439285.1 Microthrixaceae bacterium | reverse complement strand
ACCGTGTGCGGCGGTTTCCAGAAATGGAACGAAGCCATCACCGATGCCGTCGAGCGCCTGACCCCGCTGACCGAGCAGGTGTCGGCGTGATCACCGTGTTCTCGAAGCCCCGCTGCCCACAATGCCACGCGACCCAGCGGTGGTTGGCGCAGCGCGGGGTTCAGCACGTCGTTCGGGACGTGACGGTGGATACCGCCGCCCGCGCCCAGGTGCTGTCGCTGGGCTACACCGCCGCGCCCGTCGTTGTTGTCGGTGATGAGCACTGGTCGGGGTTTCGCCCGGACAGGCTGCGCGGACTGGTGACCGCCGCCGCGTAGACCAAGGAGAGTGCCCCTAGACGCTGAAAGGCGTGGTAGGGCAACGGGTTCGAGTCCCGTGCACTCACGATGCGGGCACCCTGCCCGCGTCCCCATCTGAGAGAAGAAAACCCGTCGCTGTTGGCGCAGCGGCGGGCTGGAACTTCTTCTCCAAGGTGGGAGTCAATCAGTTGCTAACAGAAAGAGTATCACCATGACCAGCAAGAACGTCGAGAGCCGTTACGTCATCCGACAGGGCGCGGTCTTCGTCCGCCACGACCTACGACGCACGGGCATCGGGCGCGTGGAGCCCGTCCCGTTCACCGACGCGGTGGGCGTGAAGTTCACCCTGTGGGATGTCATCTCGTCCAACGGGCAGCCGATCCGCGAGGGGATGGAGACCCGCGCCGAGGCGCTGCACGCCCTGGAGACCCACTACGTGTCGCGGCTGTCCGTCGAGGAGCGCGTGGTGTGGGTGGCACGCTGCGGGGACATTCCGCCGCTGCCGATGCGGTGGTACGAGATGGCACCCGAGCGCGCACGGGAACTGACCGACCGCATCAACGACCGCATCAAGGAGACCTACGGCGACGCCTTCGCGTTCTGGGATCAGACAGAAGACGAACGCGACGAGACCCAGGAACTGCTCACCGAGTGGGTTCTGAAGATCGTCAACCGTCAGCGGTGCTCTGTACGGTGGCGGTACTCCGACGGTGATGCGCCCGTGGGCATCACCTGGGAAATCGAGCAGGAACACCCGCGCACGCCGCTGGATTCCGAGGAAATCCTGAGCGGGACGGCGGTGGTCTGAATGCAGTACAAAACCTTCGTCGCTGACCCGCCGTGGCGGTACGACAACACCGCGTCGCGGGCGGCTGCGGAGAACCACTACGACACGATGAGCGTCGAGGAAATCGCCGCGCTGTCGGTCGTCCCGGACAACGCGGCGTCCAACGCCCACCTGTACCTGTGGACGACGAACAGCCACCTGCGCGAGGGGCTGGATGTCATGTCCGCGTGGGGGTTTCAGTACAAGACGACGATCACCTGGGTGAAACCACAAATGGGGATGGGGTTCTACTTCCGTGGCGGCACCGAGGTCGCGCTGTTCGGCACGCGCGGCTCGCTGCCGACGCTGAACAACTCGACGCGGAACCACTTCACCGCGCCCAGGCGTCGGCACAGCCAGAAGCCGCGCGAGTTCCTCGACCTCGTGCGCGCGAGTTCACCCGGACCGTACTTGGAGCTGTTCAGCCGCTGCGGCGGTGACGGCGACTGCACCTGCTCGAAGTGCCTGTACGGCTGGGCGGTGTGGGGCAACCAGGCGGGCGAAAACCCGTCACAGGGTGTGCTGGAAACCCATCACAGCCTGCCGCTGTGCGGACGCTGCGGGCAGCCGATCCCGAAGCCGAAACGTGGTCCGGTCGGGCAGTGGTGCTCGGCGTCGTGCCGCACAGCAGCATGGCGGGAACGGAAGGTCAACGCTGCGTGACCGCTGACCAAGGGAAGCCCCGCACATCGTCACGGTGTGCGGGGTTCTGAAATCCCCGGTAGCGTACCGGGGGAGAAAACATACTTCCGATACACACCTGACGCTCTGACCTGCGGAAACGCACTGCATATGTTCCGGAATATGTTAGGTCGTTCCGGTAGCGTACCGGGAATGGTTGCATCCCCCGTGTCCTATTTCGGCGGCAAGGCGTGGCTGGCGGAGCGGCTGGTGTCGGCGTTCCCGCCGCACAAGCACTACGTCGAGGTCTGCGGCGGGTCGCTGGCTGTGCTGCTCGCCAAACCCCGCAGCCGTCAGGAGACCGTCAATGACCTCGACGGCACCCTGCAAACCTTCTGGCGTGTCCTCCGCGACCGTCCCGCTGACCTGGAGCGCGCCTGCTACCTGACACCGCACAGCCGCGCGGAACGTGAGCTGGCACACCAGTTCCCGACTGACCTGGACGAGTTAGAAACCGCGCGGCGGGTGTTCGTCGCGCTGACGCAAGGGCGCACGGGAAGCATCACGCGGACTGGCTGGCGGCACAACACGAAACCAACTTCGACGCCGATGCCCGTTGTGCTGCAACGCTATTCGCAGCGCCTCGCCCCCGCCGCTGCGCGGTTACAGAACGTCAGCTTGGAGTGCCGTTCCGCAGCGGAGATGGTTGTCGCGTACGGCAAGGAACGCACCTCGCTTCTGTACGTTGACCCGCCGTACATCACGGACAAGGGAACGCGGCGGGGCGGGGAATACCGCGTGGAGATGACCAAGGTCGGTGAGCACCAGGAGCTGCTGGGTGCGTGCGTCGAAGCCGACGCCGCCGTGGTGGTGTCGGGGTACGCATCGGAGGTCTACGACGGGATGCTGTCGGACTGGTACCGCTACGAGATTCCTATGGTGACGGGGCAGGGCAGCGGGCACGGGCGGCGCGTCGAGGTGGTCTGGTCGAACCGTCAACTGGCTGGTTTGGGCGACGATGTTTCGTCAACGGATGCGGCGTCTGGTGACGAAACGCAGACACGCTGCCCCGGGTGTACGAGCATCATCAGGCAGCCGCGCACGGGGCGGCGGAAGACCTGGTGCTCGGCATCATGCCGCACGAAGGGCTGGAAGGCGCGGCGTGACGCGACGGGCGTGGACGACAAGGCGGTGGGCTGACGCTAGCGCCAGGAGGAGCTGCGTCGGCGTGTCGCGCAGACCCAGTTCGTGATTTGGCGGACTGCGCCTAGCGTTCGGCGCGACCAGACGGTCACTGAGCGAGAGGCGGCGGCGATGAGACCCGAATGCATAGACGTACTTGTGGGGCATCTAGACGCCGAGCGCCCCGACTGGCGGGACAAGATCGGGTACCTTGCCGCGTGCAGGCTGATCGGTTTTGTGCGAGGCATTCGCGCTGAGCCTGACCGCGCGCACTACCAGGCGCTGTACACCGTCGATTTCATCGAGGCGTTCGACAGAGTCGACCCGATGCTGTTGGAGCAGATCAGCGGGAACAGTCGATGGGACGTGCTGGAGGCGCTGCTCAGCGGCTGGATCACCGACGACGACGTTCACGACATGGCGTGTTTCTGGAAGGAGAACCGTGCTTGGTTTCCCGCGTACCTGGTGGCGAGTTACTTGGGGCTGGATGAGTTAGCTAGACGTAACGACGCCTGGTACGCCGACGAGTACAACGGGCGTCGGCAGGTGGCGTGGAACGCCAGCTACCCCCGCCGTGTTGACGATGAGGACTGACCCAGACCGAACTGGTTGCGTTGGTTCTATGAGGCGTCAGCCCGACGGTTTCCAAGCGCCTTCGTATCCTGCGGTCATGCCCTCGGCGGGATACAGCACACCCTCCGCCATGACCGCTGCCACGGCGCGGGTGACTTTGGGGTCATCCACCTGATGTTGGAGCAGGAACGCCACCACGGGCATGTTCCCCGCCATCAGCCCTGGAACGGCTACGGGCGTTACCTGCACGGTCATCCATTCGTCCACTGGCACGTCCCCTCGGTCGCTGGTCAGTTCTGCTCGGTGTCGCTGAGCCTCCCACGAAGGGGAGGACAGTCCCTCTAGGCTGCCTCATCGTGGGGAAAAACCGGTTGTACTTCGGCGATAACTTGGACGTGCTCCGCGAGAAGATCACCACGGCGTCGATAGACATGGTCTACCTCGACCCGCCGTTCAACTCGAACCGCAGCTACTCGGTCATCTTCAACAAGAACGGCGAAGTGAGCGATGACAACGCGCAGATCCAGGCGTTCGATGACACCTGGCGCTGGACTCACGCCACAGAGCAGCAGTACATCGAGTTCGTCACCACCGCGCAGGGTGCTGTAGCTGACGCACTCACCGCGTTCCGCACGATGCTGGGCGAGAACGACGCGATGGCGTACCTGGTGAACATGTCTGCGCGACTGGTCGAACTGCATCGCGTACTCAAGCCAACCGGCAGCCTGTACCTGCACTGCGACCCGACGATGAGCCACTATCTCAAGGTGCTGCTTGACGGCATCTTCGACCCACGCAATTTCCGAAACGAAATTATCTGGAAGCGCACCGCCGCGAAGGGATTGTCCACGACTCGGCTGGCGCGCAACCACGACGTGATCCTGAACTACACCAGGAGCAGCAAATCGTTCTGGAATCTGGACGCCGCGTTTATCCCGTACGACCTTGACGACCTGGACGAGAAGACCTCCGCGAAATACAAGTACACCGACGACGACGGGCGGGTGTACCGCTTGTCCGATCTGACCAACCCGAACCCTGATCGTCCGAACCTCACCTACGAGTTCATGGGAATGACGAAAGTGTGGAGGTGGACGAAGGAGCGCATGACCCAAGCCCTAGAGGATGGCTTGATCGTGCAGACCGAACCAGGAACGATCCCGCAGCTCAAGCGGTACATAGATGAGCAGCGCGGGCGACCGCTGAGCGATGTGTGGACGGACATCCCGCCGCTGAACTCTCAAGCCGCTGAGCGCCTCGGCTACCCGACGCAGAAGCCGCTGGCTCTCATGGAGCGAATCATCGAACTGTCCACCGCGCCAGGCGATGTGATCCTCGACCCGTTCTGCGGCTGCGGGACAACGGTGGACGCGGCTCAGAAACTTGGACGCAAGTGGGTCGGCGTGGACATCACTTACATTGCCGTCGATCTCATCACCAAACGACTCACGCACACCTACGGCGATTCCATTCGAGCCACCTTCGATGTCGATGGCATACCGAAGGACGTGGGCGGCGCGCAGAAGATGTTCGACAAAGACCCGTTCGAGTTTGAGCGATGGGCGGTGTCGCAGGTGAGCGCGCAGCCGAACCAGAAGCAAGTGGGCGACAAAGGGATCGACGGCGTCGGTCGGTTCCTCCTCGACACCAAGGGGGGCACCGGAAAACTCCTGGTGTCGGTGAAGGGTGGTAAGACGATCAACCCTGGGATGGTCAGAGACCTGGCGGGCACGGTGAAATCCCAGGGCGCGCAGATGGGCGTTTTCATCACGCTGGCACCAGCCACGAAGGGTGTCACTGACGCCGTCAATCACGGCGGTGTCTACACGCATCCAGGCGGTCAAACGTTTCCGGTGCTACAGCACATCACGGTGGCAGAACTGATGGCGGGAAAGAAGCTCAAGCTGCCGCTGATGTACGCCCCGTACATCGCCGCCAAGCAGCAGAAGATCATCGCTGACCAGCACAGCCTTTGGTGACGCCCCCGGCGATGAACAGACCCAAGGAAACCATCGCCAAGGTGCTGGCGGCAGCGCTGGTCGGTCTCGCGGCGTTGCTCGGCATCGTGTTGCTGTTGCAGAGCAACGACTGGTCGAACGCAGCTACGACGTGGACGGCGTTCGGTTCCATCGCCACTGTCGCGGCGGCGGTCGTCGCAATCTGGACTCTGATCGCGCTCAAGCAAGACAGCGCCGACCGCACCCGCCCTGTGATGGTCGCGGAACTGCGGGCTGCGGTGCTAACGCACGACGCGGAGTTCGTGGTGACGAACGTGGGTCAGTCGGTGGCACGGAATGTGAAGGTCGACTTCGACCCTCCGATCCCCGTGCTGGAGGGTGCCGCAGCAGTTGGTCTGGGCACGCCCTACCTTCAGCGGCGCTACAGCCGTGTCATCCCGACGTTTCCGCCAGGACTGGTGCTGTACAACTCGTACCAAGATGCCAAGGACAACGACGAACCCACGCCGGACGACTTCACGGTAACGATCAACTACTCGGACACCCAGGGGCGCACGTACACCGACGGCTATGACCTGACGATAGATGTCCTGAAGGGTCATGCGGCTTCCTATCCAGGGAACACCGACGATAAGGGAATGCGGCGGCGCGCAATCAGAGCGTTGGAAGCGATTGCGCGCGGCGTGGGTCGGCACTGAAGGTTCCGTCAGCCGATTCTGTCGGAACGCCCGAATAGGCTCAGGCGATGATCCACAAGCACCACGAATGGCTGGCAGACGCCAACGCCGACATCATCAAGACCTTCGAGCGTGAGCAAGCCACCGCCAGCGAGAGTGGACACGCCCAGGAAACGGGGCACAGCGTTGAGTCGAACTGGGATGACGTACTCACTGACTGGCTGCCGCCGCAGTACGAGATCGGCAAGCGGAAGTACCTCATGCTCGAAACCGACGACGGTGCGCCGCTCACGAAGGAGACCGACCTCGTGGTCTTCCACCCGCACTATCCGACGAAGCTCCGTAAGAAGTCCCACGTCCTCGCATCGGGTGTTGCCGCCGCGTTCAGCGTCAAACGCACCGTGGGTCGAAAGGACATCGTTGAGGCGTACGAGGACGCGGCGGCTCTCCGTCGGGGTATGAGGCTGCGCGGCGTTGACCAGAAGCACTACCTGGTGCCGCCCCTCTTCTACGGGCTACTGGGGCAGTCTCACGAATGGAAAGCTCCGTCCAGCACCCCCGCCGAGAACGTACGGGACATCTCCATCCAGCTGGACAGAGAACTCGTCGTAGCGCCGCGTGAGGCGTTGGACTTCATCTGCATCGCTGATCTCGGAACGTGGACGCGGAAGACCATCGTCCTGCCGCAGCAATTCTTGGACGGGGGGGTTGAGAACCTATCCCGACTATCACCCCGCCCTGATGGGAGCCGTTGGAGAAGATTCCCGCGTGATGTCGGGGCTGGGACGCAACTACGAACAGGAGAATCTGTCCCCGCTGACCAACTTCATCGGCGCGCTGTGGGACAAGCTGTCGATCAACGACTCCACGTTGGAACCCTGGCCCGCCACGAAATCAGGAGGAGGGATCGCCCATGAGACTCCCGCACCGCGGCACCTGGACACCACTGATCCCACTACCCGCACGATGGGCCGTCGTCGGCGTCATCCCCCTAGTCCCACTCTCCTACGGCGCCGACTACCTCCTACACCAACATCGCCACACTCGGCCCGGTGACGCCGGGCAGCTCAATGACTCCTACACGATCGTCGAGCTGGCCATGCCGATCCAGGTGTGGGGTGTCCTCTGCCTGACCGCCGGGCTCCTCATGGGCATCGGATTCCACA
>JAGQSZ010000136.1:3043-7309 GCA_020439285.1 Microthrixaceae bacterium | reverse complement strand
TCACCTCTTGGTTCGTGGGCTTCGGATGGTTCATGCCATCCACGTTGTGGATCTGGAAGCTGACTCCCCCGGGATACCTAGTGGGCGGCCTGGCCGGCTGGGCCGGGCTCGTAGGACTGATCGGGTTGATCTCCCTGCGTGGACGTTCGCGGTACCTGGTGTTGCCAGCGGCGGTGATGCTCTTCGAATGGTTCCACTCACTCGCCCCGTTCGGCGGCGTGCCCATATCGATGCTCTCGTTCAGTCAGGCCCGCGGTCCTCTACTACCGGCGGCTCGACTTGGCGGAGGGATCCTCGTTTCGGGTTTGATCGTCGCTATCGGTTGTGGCCTTTACCTGGCGGTGGTCGAGCGTCGTTGGCGTGAACCAGCGGGAATCGTGGCAGCCGCGATCCTGTTGGTCGGCCTTGGAGCCGGAGCCGATGTGTTGGTCAACACAGTGGCAAAGAACGGGTCGCCGCGCACCGTTCGGATCGCTGCGGTTCAGGGCGGCGGTCCACAAGGTTTCACTTTCAACTACGAAGAGATCCCCAAGGTCTTCGAACGTCACTTGGCGGCAACGAAATCGATCAAAGGTCCGGTGGATCTCGTCGTTTGGCCCGAAAACACCGTCTACATGGTGGACGGACTGTTCAAGGACAGTTTCTGGCGCTCCGAAATTGCTGAACAGGCCAAGCGGCTCGACGCTCCGATCATGGTGGGTGTGGTCGAGGATCACCCCACCGACGCCTCGCAGTTCCTCAACTATGTGATCGTGGTTAATCCCGACGGGTCGCTGTCTGGTCGCTACGACAAGGAACGGCGTGTGCCGTTCGGCGAGTACACACCGCTTCGATCGTTCTTCGAGATCTTCGCCAAAGAACAGTTACCCCGACGCGACGCGACCGTCGGTGTCGGATCCGCCAATGTCGACACCGGACCGGTTGACGCAGCGGTTGCGATCAGTTGGGAGATCTTCTTCCCGCGTCGGGTTCGTGAAGGCGTCCGCGACGGCGGCCAGATCGTGTTGAACCCGACGAATGGCGCCAGCTACTGGTTGACCCAGGTGCAGACCCAGCAGATCGCGACGTCTTCGTATCGGGCGGTGGAAAGCGGCCGTTGGGTGGTCCAGGTCGCCCCAACCGGGTTCTCAGCCATCATCGATCCGCAGGGTCGAGTGCATCAGCGGACAAGCATTGGTGAACGCCAAGTGCTCGAGGCGGACATTCCCGTTCTCACCGGAACGGTGCCCGCCCAACTCTTCGGCGAGCTGCCCGTACTGGCGATAATCGGTGTCACGTTCACCTATGTGGCGGCTGTGCGGCGTCGAAGCGACAAGTCACGCTATTTGACCGATAAACCCGCACAGAACGAAGCTTGAAGGATCATGCGCAAGGTCTCGCCCAGCTCAACCGCGGGCAAACTCAATTCTGGTTCCGCCCGCCCACTTCCAGGGCCTGATGACCCGCTGCGAATCGCGTACCTCACATACCGTGGCAAACCTCACGTCGGTGGCCAAGGCGTGTACACGCGGCACCTCACCAAAGCGCTCGTCGACCTTGGCCACTATGTCGAAGTTCTGTCGGGTCAGCCGTATCCGATAGTGGACGAACGGGTTCCACTGGTCGAGCTCCCCAGCCTGGACATCTACAACGATCACTTCCCCATGCGCATGCCTGCGTGGTGGGAGCTGAAGAACGTCTGGGACTACGCCGAGGTCACCGCATTTTCGACCGGCACTTTCCCCGAGCCCCTAGCGTTCTCGCTGCGGGCATGGGACAACCTCCGCGCACGCGCCGATCAGTTCGACCTGGTGCACGACAACCAGAGCCTCGGCTACGGATTGTTGTTGATGCAACGAATGGGGCTACCGGTGCTGGGCACGATCCATCACCCGATCACGATGGACCGTCGACTCGAGATGAGCCATGCCGAGACCCCGTTCCAGCGTTGGTCCAAGGCACGTTGGTACGCCTTCACCAAGATGCAGACCAGGGTCGCGACTCGGCTGCACCGAATTCTGACCGTTTCGCAGTCCTCGTTCGACGACATCTGTCGAGACCACATGGTGTCACCCGAGAAGCTGTTCATCGTTCCAGTCGGGGTCGATCCGGAACTGTTCGTGCCGATGCCCGGTGTTGTCCGCAACCCGAACCAGATCATCTCGACCGCGTCTTCGGACGTGGCGATGAAAGGTCAGCGCTATCTGCTCGAGGCGTTGGCGAAGCTGCGTGCAGAACGCCCAGAGCTGAAACTGATCATGGTCGGCCGGCTCAAAGAGGGTTCTGCTGCTCAGCGCACGATCGAAGAACTGTCGCTGCAGGACGCTGTCCAGTTCGTCTCGGGGATCAGTGACGAGGAACTCGTCAGGCTCTACAACGAATCTGCTTGTGCCGTTGTTCCCTCGTTGTATGAAGGTTTCTCGCTCCCGGCGATCGAGGCGATGAGCACCGGCTGCCCACTTGTCGCCACCACGGGCGGAGCGATCCCCGAGGTCGCCGGAGCCGACGGCGAGACCTGTTTCATGACCATTCCCGGTGACAGCGAATCGCTCGCCGTTGGTATACGCCGAGCGCTGGAAGACCAGACAAACGCGGAACGTATCGGCGCGGCCGGGCGTGAACGTGTGATCAACCGGTGGAGCTGGCGTCACACCGCCGAGCGCACCGTCGAGCACTACCGTGCGTTGCTCGAAGTTGACGCTGCACTACGAGCAGGCACAGGAAGCTGACCATGCTTACAGTCGATTATGACCTGTTGGGCCTATCCAAGGGTGACCTGGTTCTCGATATGGGAGCCGGCGCTGGCCGCCACTCCTTCGAGTGTTTCCGCCGAGGCGCCCAGGTAGTCGCCCTCGACTACGACGCCAGCGAACTGCCTCCGGTGCAGGCCCTGTTCTGGGCGATGCGCGAGGAGGGCGAAGCAGCCCCGGATGCGCTCGGGGCGTGCGTCAACGGTGACGCTCTGCGGCTTCCGTTCCCGGACAACACCTTCGACCGGATCATCTGCTCAGAGGTCTTCGAACACATCCCCGACGACCAAGGTGCAATGGCTGAGCTGCGTCGGGTGCTCAAACCCGGTGGCGTGCTCGCTGCAACCGTGCCTTCGTGGATGCCAGAGAAGGTCTGCTGGGCTTTGTCGGCCGAGTACCACGCTCCCCTGGCTGCCGGTGGTCACGTCCGCATCTACACCGAACCGCTGTTCAGACACCGACTCACCGAGGCTGGCCTCAAGCCCACGGAGTCGCACCGTGCCCACGCCCTGCATTCACCGTACTGGTGGTTGAAGTGTCTGGTGGGTGTGGACAACGACGTCAATCCTTTGGTCAAGGCGTATCACCGGCTGCTCGTGTGGGATATCGCCAAGGCACCTGCGCTGACCCGAAACACCGAGCGTCTGCTCAATCGGGTTCTGGGTAAGAGCCTTGTCGTGTATTCCTACAAGGAGGACGAGCCAGCCGGTGACGGCGCCGCCAAGGCATCGGCGACCAAGTCCAGCTCAGCCAAGTCGGACAAGCAGCTGGCTGGAACTGGCCGATGACAGGGTCTCCACTGCTGGTGGATATCGGCGATGTGGTCACCGCTGAACAGTTGACTGCGACGGCGTCAGCTATCGCAGAGTGGCAACTTCCCAACGGGATGGTGCCGTGGGTTCCAGGCGGCCATGCCGACCCTTGGAACCACACAGAAGCCCTGATGGCGCTGATGCTGGCGGACCGACGTGCCGAAGCCGAGCGCGGGTTCGACTGGCTCGCTTCAAAGCAGCGTGAGGACGGGGCTTGGCATCAGTACTACTTGGCTGACGAAGTCGAACAGGACAAGTTGGACGCCAACTGCGTCGCATATGTTGCGACCGGTGTCTGGTTCCACTGGCTCACCTACGGCGACCGTGGTGCCCTCGAAGCAATGTGGCCGATGGTGCGCGACGCGACAGATTTCGTGTTGGCACTGCAACAACCCCGCGGTGAGATCATCTGGGCCCGGCACGCTGATTCGACGCCGTTCACCTTCGCCTTGTTGACCGGTTCATCATCGATCTGTCACAGCCTCCGCTGCTCATTGGCGATAGCCAAAGAGTTGGGGCACGAGCGGCCGAATTGGGAGCAGGCCGTAGAGAAGCTGTTTCGGACGATCCGTGATGAGCCTGATGCGTTCGCACCCAAGCACCGTTGGGCGATGGACTGGTATTACCCGGTGCTCTGTGGAGTGATCCAGGGAGAAGCCGGTAAGAAGCGCCTTCTCCCGGTGCTCTGTGGCGTGATCCAGGGAGAAGCCGGTAAGAAGCGCCTT
>JAGQSZ010000136.1:0-3033 GCA_020439285.1 Microthrixaceae bacterium | reverse complement strand
CGGACAGGCCTTGGATCACTGCAGCAGAGACCTGCGAGTGCGCAATCGCCTACCTGTCCGTGGGTGAACACGACCGTGCACTCGAGTTGTTCACCTGGGCACAGCGGCTCAGAACCGAGGACAACAGTCGCTACTGGACAGGCATCGTTCTGCCCGAAGAGGTTCATTTCCCCGGCGGCGAACAGTCCACATACACAGCGGCTGCAGTGTTGTTGGCGGCGGATGCGCTGGGCGGGAAGTCGGCTACTGCGAACCTTTTCGCCGATCCAAACTCGTTGCCGCTACCTTCCGAAGTCGACTGATCCAGGCCGGCGCTTCCCCGCCGGAACAACCGACCTGAGAGTTCCGCGAATCTGGACGTGCGTTCAGAGCCACAAGTTGCGAGACTTATTGGTGATGCGCCTCAATTCTCAGCGAGCCAGAGTCGTGATCGCGATCCTGTCGGCATTGATCCTCATCTCGATGGTCCTGTCGGGAGTGGTAGCAGGAACCGCTGGATCCTCACCGCCGTTCGACGCGTCAGCGAGCGCTCGCTCGGGAGTCGCTGTCAGGACCGAGGTTGGAGACACAACCACCACTCAACCCGAGGACCATCGAGTGTTCGGCAAGAGCCTCACTCGACCCAACGAGGGGATGGAGCCACAGAACCCGGGCGATCCGGGTGGATGGCTACAGAGTTCGTTGTTCTTCATCGTCTGCGGCGCAGTAATCCTGATGGTGATCGTGCTGTCGTGGCGCTCGTCGAAGCTGCGCAATCAGCGGAAGCTCGCTGGCTATGACCCGGTGGATCTAGCCAAGCAGCGCGGCGAGGGCGTCAGGGCTCCATCACCGTTGGAGAAGCACTAATCTTCAGGCCAAGCGTCTGAGAATCCGAAGGGAACCCGTCTCAGACACGGGTTCGAAGTCACCTGACTCAACAGCTGGTCGATAGATCTGATCGTGGGGGGCTTGGCCGCCCAACGCCGGGTCGGTGAACACGTCGTGGATTGCCAATGTTCCACCGGGTGCCACTTTGGGTGTCCAGGTCCGATAGTCAACCGCAGCAGGTTCCTCGCCGTGCCCACCATCGATGAAAACGAACGCGAACTGCTGATTCATCCAACGTCCTGTTGTTGGCGAGTCGCCCACCAGGGCGATGACCCATGGTTCCAAACCAGCTTGAAAGACCGTTCGACGGAACCACGGAAGCGTGTCCATACGCCCTGTTTCGTCGTCCACCAAATCCGGTTCGTGCCATTCCCAACCGGCTTGGTTCTCCTCTGAACCTCGGTGGTGATCGACAGCGAACAGAACTCTGTCGCTCTGTCGTGCGGCTTCGCCCAGATAGACCGAGGACTTTCCGCAGTAGGAACCGATCTCGATCATCGCCAGATCCGGGACCTGGCCCAGAGCGGCCATGGCTGCATTGAACAGTGCCAGCCCTTCATCAGCTGGCATGAATCCCCGTGCGGCTTCAGCGGCGCGCTGCACGACAGGGTCCATGGTGTGCGTCTTCACGATTACTCCGCTCAGATCGGCAGATCGCCGTGCATCATTTCGAGTTCGTCGTCGTCAGGGTCTTCGCCTTGGATCACCTTGAAGATCCAACGGTCGAGGATCACGTAACGCCCGAGCCAGACGATCCCGAAGCCCGTAAGCTGGGCGAAGAACACTGCGACCTTCTCGAACCAGCCGTGACCATCGATCATCGCATCGACAATGAATGTGAGCACCGTTGCGAAGGTCACCCCGAGCATCGCCGCGATCCAGAACACGACTGCCTGCACGCGGATGTTCTCTTTCGAGGTTTCCTTCCACACCACATACTTGTTGGCGAAGAAGTTGGGGACGGTCAAGATCGCGGCACTGGCTATCGAGGCTGCCACCCAGTTGATCTCCTTGCCTCCCTGAGCAGTGCGTGTGTAGAACACGAGCGCGCCGAGGACCTGGATAACTATTTGGCCTAGGGGGACGAACACCACCGATACGCCCGCGTATCGAAGTTGCTTTCGCCCCTCGTCCGTCTTCGCGTGCTCCAACAGAGCACCGGGAGAGAGGTTCACTGTCCAAGATGATAACGGAGAGGCTGCCTCACAGCGTTAAGACCAACGGTCGAACCTGAAACCGACTAGTAAGAGATCATGCGCAGCACCGGGACGTCGATGACCTACCGACGAGGACGAACCCGAACCTTGGGCGTGCTCGTGGCAGCTGTGTTGGTCTCCGCTGGAGTGACCGCCTGCAGCGGAAACGACGGAACAGATACCACCCAGACAACAGGCACCTCCGTTTCCACCTCGGATGACGCATCGGGTTCCGGTGATTCCCAGAACCAGACACCCATTCCGAAACTCGAAGTGGAACGCGTCCGTGTCGATCTCGATTCTCCGATTGCTGCGATCGCGTTACCCGAGGGTCAGGGCCTCATCATCGCCGAACGTGCGGGACGGGTGAGGGTTCTGGACCTGAGCGGCAACTCGCCCCATTTGTCCGATCCGGCAATCGATATCAGCAAGGATGTCAGTACCGAATTGGAACGAGGTCTGTTGGGCTTGGCATTGAGCCCCGACAACGACCGTATCTTCCTCAGCTACACCAACAGCGCGGGCAACACCCGCCTCGACGGTTACGACATCACATGGCGTGGAACTTCTGTCACCGACGGCAAGTCGCCACTGGTGATCGACACCAGCTCACGCAGCCAACTGCTGGCGGTGGACCAGCCGTATGCGAATCACAACGGCGGCCATATCGAGTTCGGACCGGACTCGATGCTCTATCTGGGGTTGGGCGACGGCGGCGCCGCTGATGACCCTGAGGGCAACGGCCAGAACCGCTCCACGTTGTTGGGCAAGCTCCTTCGTCTGGATCCGGACCGAAGCCCATCCGACGGGCTGGCACCCTCTGACAATCCGTTCGTCGACGCCGGCGGCGCGCGTCCCGAGATCTGGTCGACTGGTCTTCGTAACCCGTGGCGGTTCTCGTTCGATCCGGCCAACGGCGATCTGTGGATAGCCGATGTCGGCCAGAATCGAGTCGAGGAAATCAACCGGG
>JAGQSZ010000135.1 GCA_020439285.1 Microthrixaceae bacterium | reverse complement strand
GTGCGAATCATCTCGCCACGGTCGAGCGCGAACACGTCGCCGACATTGGACCCGCGGCTACGGCCAGTTACTTCGCCGATCGACTCGACCGATGCGGTCAGCACACGACCACGATTCGTGATGGCAAATACCTGAGCACCAGTGGTCGTGGCGACCCGCTGAACCAACACGTCGTGACGACCAAAGGCTGCCTTCTTGGCACCCTCGACGGGTTCGCGCCCGATGAGGCCGGACTGTGTGAGCGCAACCGCAACCGGTTCGTCCACCCGGTTGGCCGCTAGCTCCGAATGCACCTCAGCCATGGTGATGTCGTTGAGGTCCTCGGGTGCGACTATTCGCGACTTGCGGGGCGTTGCGAAGGTGTCGACCAGACCCTCTAGCTCCTTCAACACGATCGTCCTGCGACGCTGATCCGATGCCAGGATCTTCTCGAAGTCATCGATATCGGAACGCAGTTCGGCCGCTTCGCGTTCGAGCTCCAACTTTGCGAGGGCAGTAAGCCTGCGCAGTTGCATATCGAGAATGTGAACCGCCTGCACCTCGCTCAAGTTGAGCTCTGCCATCAGCCGTTCACGTGCTTCCGCTGCGTCATGGGAGGAACGGATGATCGAAACGACCAGGTCGATCGCGTCGAGCGCGATGAGCAGACCTTCGACAAGGTGGAGTCGCCGACGTGCCTTTTCGAGGCGGAACTCGGTGCGGCGCCGAACGACCTCGAGTCGATGCTCGATGAAGTGATGGCACAGGTCATAGAGCCCCAAAGTGGTGGGGCGTCCATCGACGAGGACCACGTTGTTGACCCCGAAGCTCTCTTCGAGCGGCGTCTGGCGATACAACTCGGTGAGCACCGCTGCGGCGTTCGCGTTGGGGCGCAACTCGATCTCGATACGCAGACCCGTCTTACGATCTGACAGGTCTTTAATGTCGCTCACCATCGGTAGCTTCTCGGCACGGATCAGCTCACGGACCTTGCCTATCACCCGCTCGGGACCAACCAGATATGGCAGTTCGGTCACCACCAGGCCTTCTCTGGCGCGGGTGAGTTTGACTGTCTCCACCTTGGCCCGGATGCGGAAGCTGCCACGACCGGTTTCGTAGGCATCCGCGATGCTGTCATCCACGATGATTCCGCCGGAGGGGAAATCAGGGCCGGGCAGCACCGCCATCAGTTCTGCTGTTGTCGGCTTCGGGCGACGCTTGGTCATCACCAACTTGATGGCTTCGAACACCTCGGCGAGGTTGTGGCCGGGCATGTTGGTGGCCATACCGACAGCAATGCCCGAAGTTCCGTTGACCAACAGGTTGGGCAATGCTGCGGGAAGACACACAGGTTCTTCGTTCTCGGCATCGAAGGTGGCGCGCATGTCGACTGTGTCTTCGTCGATCTCTGCGAGCATCGCCATGGCGGCCGGACTCAGTCGACATTCGGTGTAGCGATATGCGGCCGGCGGATCGTCGAGACTTCCGAAGTTGCCGTGAGGGTCGATGAGAGTGATGTTGCGGCTGAAGTCCTGGCCCATCTTGGTGAGGGCGTCGTAGATGGAGCCGTCGCCATGGGGGTGGTACTTACCCATCGTGTCGCCGACCACGCCAGCACACTTGCGGTGCGGACGGTCGGGGCGCAGACCGTTGTTGTTCATCGAGTGCAGAATTCTGCGCTGCACCGGTTTGAATCCATCGCGGACATCTGGAATCGCTCGAGCGGTGATTACCGACAGCGAATAGGCGAGATAGGACTTCTCCATCTCGTCAGAGACGGGGACCTCTACGACTTCGCGAGCGAAGTCCCCGAAGAGTTCTTGTTGACCTGGCATCCCCCCATTCTTCCAGTGTCTAGAGACAGTGTCGGGAACGGTGCCAAGTGCCGCCGGTCAGACCTGATCGGTCGGCCTGATCAGGATCTCGTTGATCGCTACCCGACGAGGACTCCGCACGATGTATGCGATTGCATCCGCAATGTCCTCTGCGTGGAGCTTTTCGACATTGCCCCACTGGCGGTCATACATGTCCTGAGTTGCTTGTTGTTGATGGCTGAACAACTCGGTGTCGGTCAATCCGGGTTCCACAACGGAGAACCGCAGGTTGCGGGCCGTGAACTCCTGACGCCAAGCCTCGGTCGCGGCGACCACACCGAATTTCGTAGCGTTGTAGATCGCCGCGGTCGCCCGGGCGAAACGCCCGGCGATGGAAGAGATGTTGACCACATCGGCCACTCCGCGGGGACTGTCCTGCGCGGCTTCCAGCAGGTGGGGGAGCGCGGCTTTGGTTACGTACATGAGGCCCTTGACGTTCAGGTCCACCATGCGTTCCCACTCCTCGATCGACGATTCGATGGAGCCGCCATTGAGCATCACGCCTGCGTTGTTGATGACGGTGTCGAGGCGTCCGAGCTGTTCGATGGTGCGTTGGACGACGGCCTCGGCGTCGGCACGATTCGTGAGGTCAGCCTCTATGCGCAGGACTTTCGAGCCAGCAGAGGTGAGTTCATCGGCGAGGCCTTCCAGTCGATCGACGCGTCGCGCGACGATCGCGACTGACGCCCCGGCCTCGGCGAGAACCCGCGCCGTGGCCAGACCGATTCCGCTGGACGCGCCGGTGATCAGGGCAACCGTTGAGTCGAGACGTTCTGCCATTTGTGCTCCTTGAGCGGGTTCTGCTGAGTAACTACTGCGGTTTGATTCTCAGGTTCGGATGACAAATTGAACCCCGTTCGTGCATCATTGAAGGATGACTGAAGGGCCCTGGACCAAAGACGCCTGTTCGCTAGTTGACGCATTCCGGGCAGGTGATCGCTCACCAGCCGAGGAATTGCAGGCGACATTCGCCGCCATCGACAGTAGCGAACTCAACTGTTTTTCATACCTGGATCCGGAACGGGCCCTGTTGGCAGCCAAGAACGCGGACGTCACCAAACCCTTCGGTGGGGTGCCCGGCGGCATCAAGGAACTCGAACAGGTTGAGGGTTGGCCCGACACCGAGGGATCCCTCGTGTTCAAGAACCGGCGCGCGACTCACACCAGTGGAGTGGTCCGCAAGGTGATCGAGGATGGCGGTGTGGTGCCGGTCGGCCTCACGACTTCGAGTGAGTTCGGTGGACTGAACGTGAGCGTCACCAAACTCAACGGAGTCGCCCACAACCCGTGGCGTTATGGCCGAACGGTCGGCGGTTCCTCTGGCGGAAGTGCTGCAGCAGTGGCCGGTGGACTCGTTTCCATCGCAACAGGTGGCGACGGTGGAGTGTCCATCCGTATCCCCGCCGGGTACACCGGACTCGTCGGAATGAAGGGGACATACGGGCGGATCTCGAGAGGTCCCAACGCCTTCTTCCGACCAGGGACCGTTGTTCTCGGCTGTCTCGCCCGATCAGTCCGTGACGTGGCCCGTTACTACGACCTGACCGCTGGCACGGATCTATATGACCCGTCCTCGCTGCCCAATCCCGGTAACTGGGAGCAGAACCTTGGACGAAGCGACCTGAAGGGTCTCAAGGTCGCGGTCCTGCCCGATCTTGGGATGGTCAAGTTGGAACCAGGCGTCGAGGCCCTGATCCGTTCACAGGCCAAGACACTGATCGAACGCCACGGAATGGAAGAGGTCGAGGTCGACCTGAAGCTCCCCAACCTGGCGGCGCAATGGATGATGGGCAACCTGTCCACGCTGCTCGCTGACCTGGGTGACCATTGGCCGGGCTGTGCGAACGATCTGACCGACGAGGTCGCGTTCGGGCTGATGATGTCACGTGCCCTCTACAACTTGGATGTTGCTGCAGTGGCTGAGGCCCAGCGAGTTCAGGCCAATGAGGCCATGGCCCGTGTGTTCGAACAGGCCGACCTGGTGATCGCAGCGACCAACCCGGGCCCAGCTTTCGCTGCCGACGCTACGACCAGTAGCCCAACCGACAGCTTCTTGGACTGGGCGAAGTCCAACCAACTCGCCAAGTACGCGTTCAGGGGAGTAATGGGTGGAGCCCGTTTGGCATCAGCGTTCGCTCCGTCGCTGCCCAATCGGTTGATGGACGTCGTGAACGAGAAGTTCCCGGACCTGGTCGCCATGGGTGGCCTGACCATCATCTCGAATATCTATGGCAACCCGGCGATTTCCATTCCCGGTGGGACGATCGATGGTCTACCTGTCGGAATGCAGGTCATGGCGGCGCATCACCGTGACGCGCTGCTGTTCGACGTCGCCAAGTCATGTGAGGACGCAGATGGCTGGCCCCTCGTCGCCCCGGCGGTCGAGGAGGCACGCGGCCTTTCGGTGGTCTGACCCGAGCGGCGTCTACGCCGGCAGGATCAATTCAGCAGCTTGACGCAGATGCTCGGCATCGTTCGCGTGAACGAGGATCTCTGTCACTGCTGATTCCTTCCACGCCTGCACCCGGTCGCGGATGCGCTCCGGTGTGCCGACCAGCGAGATCTCATCAGCAAAGCTGACCGGGACCTCGCCGACGGCCTGATCCCCGTGACCGTCTAGGAACATCTCCTGGATCTTCTCGGCCTGTTCACCCAAACCCATCCGGGCGGCGAGCTTGGTGTGATAGTTCTGGCCCTTGGCTCCCATGCCACCGATGTAGAAAGCCAGCATGGCTCGCTGCATGGCCAGAGCGTCCTCGATCGTCTCGGGTTTGTCATCGGGAGTGACGATGAACGCCGCGAGCGAAGCGATCTCGAAGTCGTCCTTGGCGTCGACGAGTTGATCGGCGTACACGTCCTGGCGATAGGGCGAGTAGTACAGCGGCAGCCAACCATCGGCAATCTGCGCGGTCTGAGCAACGTTCTTCGGTCCCTCGGCACCCAGATAGATCGGGATGTGACGACGAAGAGGATGGACTATCGACTTGAGCGGCTTGCCGAGGCCCACACTTCCGTCGCCGTGATAGGGATGTTGATGGAACTCGCCTTGGAATTCGAGTGGCTCTTCCCGTGCCAGGACCCGCCGGATGATCTCTACGTATTCCCGGGTACGGGTGAGCGGCTTGTTGGAAGGCCGCCCGTACCATCCTTCGACTACCTGGGGTCCCGAGACTCCGAGCCCCAGGCGGAAACGGCCGTTGCTCAGATAGTCCATCGTGATCGCCGACATTGCGGTCGCGGTGGGTGTACGAGCAGCGAGTTGCATGACCGAGGTTCCCAACTCGATCCGCTCGGTCCGTGCAGCCAAGTAAGCCAACGGGGTGAGCGCGTCTGATCCCCATGCCTCTGCGGTCCACACGGAACTGAAGCCGAGTTGCTCAGCCGTAACGGCCCGCTCCACCCAATCCGGAGACGGCATCTGGCCCCAGTAGCCAAGGGCTAATCCAAGTTTCATCAACCGATTATGCCCGCTTGGGGCCTATTGGCCGACCGGTTGAGCCGTCAATTCCGATGATCCACGGAGAATCTCACGGAAGTCATCTGCTGGCAACGGCACCGAGAACAGGTATCCCTGACCTCTGGGGCATCCCATCTCCTTGAGGATCTGGCGCTGTTCCTCTGTCTCGACTCCTTCAGCGGTCGGCACCAATCCCAGAGTGTCGGACAGAGCGATTACCGTCCGAACGATCGCGGAGTCGCGGGACTCCTCGGTCATTCCACTGATGAACGATCGGTCGATCTTCAACACATCGATCGGGAACCGCTTCAAAGAACTGAGCGAGCTGTAGCCAGTCCCGAAGTCATCGATGGCGAGCGAAATGCCCAAAGCTGCGAGCTCGTTTAGAACTTCCAGTGCGTGTTCCACCTCTCGCATCAGAGCAGTCTCGGTCACCTCGAGGCATAACCGAGCGGGTGGAAGTCCAGTGGACTCGAGGATCTCTCCGACGACGCCGGGAAGTCCGTCTTCGTCTAGTTGTCGTGGCGAGAGATTGACCCGCAAGATGAATTGATCATCGAGCAGGCCAGCAGCGTCCCAAGACATCGCGTCTTCGCACGCTCGTCGCAAGACCCATGCTCCGATCTTGACGATTGACCCGTTCTCCTCAGCAACCGGTATGAACTGGTCGGCACCGAGAAGACCCTTGATCGGGTGATGCCAGCGCAACAGAGCTTCAGCACCTGCGATCTGCCCTGAATCCAGGATCACCTCGGGTTGATAGTGCAGGGTTAGTTCGTTGCGGTCGATGGCTGTACGGATCAACTGATCGACATCGAGTTGATCTAGTACATCAGGTGCAAGAACCTCTTCGTAGGTCACCACACGGCAACGCCCCAGCGACTTCGCCCGGTACATTGCAGAGTCGGCCCACCGCATCAGATCGGCGGACTGTTGGGGCGACTCGGCCCTGACGACCCCGATCGACGCGCTGACCAAGAACTCGCGACCGTTGAGTCGGAACGGGTGCTTCAGACGTTCCTGAATCCGTTCGGCCATCACGAGAGCGTCCTCGGGTGTGATGTCTTCTGCCAAGATCGTGAACTCGTCGCCGCCGAGTCGGCCGATGACATCACCGGGCCGAACAGTTCCCGATAGCCGCGAACTGACGCCTTGGAGCAACTCGTCGCCGGCTAGGTGGCCGAGCGAGTCATTCACGATCTTGAACCGGTCGAGGTCCAAGAACATGACTGCCAGCGGGCGGACCTGCCCGAGTTCAGCGGCCGTTGCTTGTCGGGCGATCGCCAACTCCAAGAGTTCAGCGAAACGGGCCCTGTTGGGCAACCCGGTCAGCGAATCGTGAAGCGCTCTGTGAGCGAGCAGTTCTTCGTGGCGCCTGCGGCTCGTCTGGTCACGCCAGAAGACCAACATGGTCTCCACTTTGTTCGATGGACCGACCTCGGCAACGAAAGTGGTTTCGCACCAGAGAACCTGATCCCCAGCGAGGATCCTGTGCTCGAGTGTCCTGGTCTCTCCGGTAGTCCAGCAATGGTCTGCTTCGCTCAGGTACATCTCTTGGTCTTCAACGAGGACCTGTGGCCACTTACCTGTCGGGTCGAGACGCCTGAATTCCTTGGCGGCCGGATTGGCGAACTGAATCTCATAGGCCCGGTTGAGGCGGACTATCGGATCCGGCAGGCTGTCGAGCAGGTTGCCGAACTTGCGGGAACTTCGATCGAGGGCTTGTTGGGCAGCGAACTTGCTGTCCACATCAGCGAAATGGACGATCAGACTTGCGAGCGTCAGGTCGTCGTTGCGTGAGGCCTTGATTGCCCCTCGGTACCACTTCGCTCCCCGTGGAGCGAGGATCCGGAACTCTGTGATCGCTGAATCGAAGTCGGTTTCGACCTGCATCCTGACCCAGATGTCGGCGAGAGCGTTGTAGTCATCGGAATAGATGTGTTCACCCACATGGGTGCCCGTCAGGTCTTCCAGATTGGTTTCGGTAAGCGTGAGTAGCCGTTTGTTGGCCTTGAGGATGAACCCCATCGGGTCCGTGAT
>JAGQSZ010000134.1 GCA_020439285.1 Microthrixaceae bacterium | reverse complement strand
CGAGTTGGTTCGTTCATGAACCACTCGACCGGGCGGCCATGGATTTGGCAACGGTCCGCATTGTTGGCACACACGACTTCTCCACGTTTTGTCGTAGGCCGCGCTCCAAACCGGATGCGTCGCTAGTTCGATCCGTTCTCCATGCCGAGTGGTCCGATCAGGTCGATCAGTTCGGTAGGCCCGATATGGTCACCTTCCAGATCACAGCCACGGCATTTTGTCATCAGATGGTGCGGGCCTTGGTTGGGTTCTTGGTCGACGTCGGCCGGGGCCGCTTCAGTGTTGATGAAGTTGACGACATCATCAGATCAGGGGACCGCTCCAGAGTCGGCAACCTCGCCCCACCCCATGGACTGACCCTTTGGAAGGTCGGATTTGAACCCCATGAACTCGCCGGTACCACCGAGTGAGGGAGTCTGGGAACATCACGGTCGAACCGATTCTTGTGGCTCCACCGGGAGATTTGATGGCGTGGACTGGTACTGGGTAGCCATGGTGACCTAATCTCGTCCCTCGGCCCGTCCGCTTGTCGCGACCGCATTGCTGTTCCGCGACGTGGCACCAGGCCAATCAGTGTCTCAGCTGCTTTGTCAGCCGACGCACAAGAGTCGTCAGAAACCATCGTGAGCGCAAAGAGAGTGACTGCAGTGCGCACATATTCGCCCAAGAAATCCGAGATCGACCGTGAGTGGTACGTCGTCGATGCTGAGGGTCTGACCCTCGGTCGTATGGCTACCGAGGTTGCTCGGGTCCTCCGTGGCAAGCACAAGCCGATCTTCAGCCCACACATTGATACCGGTGACCATGTCATCATCATCAATGCGGCGAAGGTTGCCATGACCCCGGGTAAGGCCGAGAAGAAGCAGGTCTACCGCCACACCGGCTATGTGGGCGGTATCCGCTCCAACACCTACGCCGAACTCCTCGATGTCAAGCCAGAGGAAGCGGTCCGACGCACCGTTCGAGGCATGATCCCGAAGAACCGTCTTGGTAGACAGATGCTCACCAAGCTCAAGGTCTATGCAGGCCCGACGCACCCTCACACTGCACAGCAGCCCAAGGTGCTAGAGATCCCACACGCCAAAGCACGTTCCTGACGAAGCGATTTTCACAAGAAGAGACAGTTAGATGACTACACCACTCGTTCAGGCAACAGGTCGACGCAAGCGTGCAGTGGCCCGCGTCCGGGTCCGGCCCGGGACCGGCACAATCACGGTCAACAAGCGTTCGCTAGAGGATTACTTCCCCAACGCCACCCACCGCATGGTGCTCTCCGAGCCTCTGCGGCTCACCGAAACGATTGAGAACTACGACATCGACGCAACGCTGCACGGCGGCGGAGTCAGTGGCCAGGCCGACGCCCTCAGGCTCGGCATTTCGCGAGGTCTGATCGCTGTCGAACCCGAACTCCGAGGAATCCTCAAGAAGGCAGGCTTCTTGACCCGCGACGCACGCGAGAAGGAATCCAAGAAGTACGGTCTCAAGAAGGCCCGCAAGGCTCCTCAGTACTCGAAGCGCTGACCCGTCGAATCGTCGCTGCGGCGACTGGTTCGGATTTATCGTCAGCTTTCCCAATTCAGGTTTATGCCTCGAAAGATCAACATTCGGTTCGGGACCGATGGTGTCCGCGGATTGGCCAATGACGCGCTGACCACCGAGATCGCGTTGGCGATCGGCCGCGCCGCTGTCATGGTGCTCGATGCCGAAAAGGTCGTAATTGGTCGCGATACGCGTCGGTCCGGTCCAATGCTGGAACACGCGGTCGCTGCTGGAGCATGCTCCGAGGGCGCCAACGTTGAGCTGCTCGGAGTTGTACCTACACCTCTGGTCGCTCATGCTGCGGGCAACGATGTCGGAATCATGATCTCGGCGTCTCACAATCCATATGCGGATAACGGAATCAAGATCTTCGGGCCTGGCGGAGCCAAGCTCACAGATGCCCAGCAACAAGAGATCGAGTCGGTCTCCTCAGAGTTGTTGAACAGCGGTTCCAACCCTGGCCCCACTGGTGTTGATGTGGGGGAGATCACGACTGATGAAACAGCAATTGAGAGCTACCTGACCGAAATCGAGTCAGCGCTGCAAGGCCGCACCCTGACCGGAACTCGACTTGTTGTCGACTGCGCCAACGGGTCCAACTCCGAGATCGCGCCGAGGCTCTTCAAACAACTCCACAGTCGTATTGATGCGATCGGCGTCGAACCCGATGGCGTCAACATCAACGACAACTGCGGTTCCACTTCCCCCGCTGCGCTGGCCGCCAGAGTCGTCGCCACAGGCGCCGACATGGGGATCGCGTTCGACGGTGACGCCGACCGATTGATCGCCGTTGACCATGAAGGCAAGATCGTCGACGGTGATCAGATCCTGGCGATCTGTGCGAAGGATCTCGCTGAACGTTCAATGCTCGCTGATCAGTGCGTGGTAGTGACGGTCATGTCGAACCTCGGCTTCTTCCAAGCAATGGAACAGGCCGGGATCAAGGTGATCCAGACCGCTGTGGGCGATCGTTATGTGCTCGAGGAGCTCAACGCCGGCGGTTACTCCTTGGGCGGTGAGCAGTCCGGTCACATCATTTTCCGTGACCTCTCGCCCACCGGTGACGGACTACTCGCAGCAGTGATCCTCGTTGACGCTGTCATCCGATCGGGTCGCACACTCGCCGAATGCGCGGCCGACGCGATGGTCAGACTTCCCCAAGTCCTGCGCAATGTGGTCGTAAAGGAACCGTCTGCCGCCGTCGAGTTCCTCCAGGGTGCCGTAAAGCGCGCGGAGGAAGAACTCGCTGGCACTGGTCGTGTGCTCGTGAGGGCATCGGGCACTGAACCGAAGGTGCGTCTCATGGTCGAGGCAGTTGATGAGGAACACGCAGCCAAGATTGTCTCCGAGCTGGAAGCCGAGCTGGCGCGCCTCCAAGACTGAGCACTGCCTGTGCTGGCCCGAGCCCACAGGGTTCCCGCGACCCGGGGCCTGTTACCATCGGTGCAAGAAAACCGCAGGGATGGACCGCTGCGTACCGCTCCATCATATGAGGGCACGGTGAATCGAAGAGTTGGCTTCCAGGGGTCCAGTCGGTCCCGGAACCGAAAGAGGATGGGTGTATGTGCGGGATTATCGCTGTAGTACGGCGGCGATCAACTCGTGAACCGGTCTCGGTCGATGCGATCATCGACGAGTTGGCGGGGATTCAGGGACTCGTGGATGACTTCTCGGGCACCCATTGGGAGATCTTGGAACAAGCAGCGGATCGGCTAGATGCAGTCGACCGGAAGCTGCAGGGCGTCCCAGGAGTCACGGCGCTGATTACCGAAGCTGGGGCCTCGGATGCTGTCAGCAGGTCGGCTCGACGGATTCAAGAAGTGGTCACCGGGATCGAGAGCGATCTCGACCGCCCCCTCAGCGAAGCCGCTGACGCCCACGACTCTGGTTTCGCGGGATCGGACCTTGAGCGGACCAATGCTGCGATCATCCGATGCAAAGACGCGCTGTGGGGGATCCTCCGTGACCGTCTGCGAGCAGCCGCCGGTGTCGACGCACTCGTTCCAGACCTGTCATCGGCTGGCGGTGTCGGTGTGGTTCTCAGCCTGCATCAGGCACTCTCGGCGGTGGACCGCCTCGAGGTTCGCGGTCGGGATTCTGCTGGCATCGAAGTACAGCTGACCGGACACGGACTCAGCATGGAAGACCCGGCAGTTGTCGAGATGATCGAATCGCGGGCCAATCCGAGTTTCACATCCGGCTCCGTCCGCTTCCACGACGGGGTACTCGTCATCGTCTACAAGGCTGCAGCCGAGATAGGCGAACTCGGTGACAACACAGCGGTCCTCCGTGACGCAATTGCCCGCGATGATCTTCTCCGCACAGCGTTGAACTCACCAGACGTTGAAGGTGTGATCCTCGGACATACCCGTTGGGCATCGATCGGCATCATCTCGGAGCCCAACGCGCATCCGCAGTGCTCCGACGAGATACCCGCCGACACCGAGACCGAGGCGGCGAGCGTTGATTTCGTGACAGCTGTTCTCAACGGCGACGTCGACAATCACGCGGATCTCGCCTTGTCGGACTCGCTGCGTATCGCCCCCGAGATCACCACCGATGCGAAGGTGATCCCCACTCTGTTCGCCCGCAACGTCGACGGGGGACTCGATTCATCGGACTCGTTCCGTGAGACGGTCGCTCGACTCGAGGGCTCCGTGGCGATAGCTGCGGCCACAACGGGTGAGCCAGACCGCTTGTACCTGGCGCTGCGCGGCAGCGGTCAAGCTTTGTACATCGGGCTTGCCGATGATGCGTTCATCGTGGCGTCAGAGCCCTATGGCGTCGTGGAAGACGCAGACACCTACATCCGGATGGACGGTGAGACGCCCTCTGATCCGGATAATCCCACCGGGTCCCGCGGTCAGATCGTCGAGCTTCGGGCCTCCGGGGCTGGAACCTCTGACGGTGTTTCCCGCTGGTCATATGACGGCTCCGCCTTGGACCTGCACGACGACGACATCCAACGCGCCGAGGTGACCACACGAGACATCGACCGTGGCGACTATCCACATTTCTTGTTGAAGGAGATCACGGCTTCGCCGTCGTCGTTCCGCAAGACGCTGCGTGGAAAGCTCATCGAAAAAGGGAACTCGATGTCGGTTGTGCTCGGCGCCGACTCTGTCCCGCAGGTGGTTCGCGAAGATCTGCGAGCCGGTCGTATCAAACGCGTACTGGTGATCGGCCAGGGCACCGCAGCGATTGCCGGTCAGAGCCTGGCCCATCACCTGGCCGACTTCGTGGCCGACAGCGAATTGCGAGTGGAAGCGGTACTTGCGACCGAACTCTCCGGATTCCGGATGCGTGCCGATATGAGCGACACGCTCGTCATCGCGATCAGCCAGTCGGGCACGACCACCGACACCAACCGCACCGTCGACCTGGTTCGGTCCCGCGGCGCTCGAGTTATCGCGATCGTTAACCGTCGTGGTAGTGATCTGACCGACAAGTCGGACGGCGTGTTGTACACCTCCGATGGGCGCGACGTCGAGATGAGCGTCGCATCTACCAAGGCGTTCTACTCCCAGGTCGCCGCTGGTCTGCTGTTGGCTCAGGTGATCGCTGATGAGGTCCCCGGTGGCACGACTTCGGACACGCCTCAACAACAGGCCTTGTTGAGGGCCCTGGTCGAGTTGCCCGACCGCATGGAGGAAACGCTGCTGGTCCGGTCACAGGTGGCCGAAGCTGCGAGCTCTTTCGCTCCGTCACGTCGCTACTGGGCGATCGTTGGCAACGGCGTCAACCAGATCGCTGCCCGAGAGATCAGGGTCAAGCTCTCGGAGCTCTGTTATAAGTCGATCGCGTGCGACGGCACCGAGGACAAGAAGCACATCGACTTGTCGTCCGAGCCGATGATCCTGGTGTGTGCAGCCGGACTGATTGGTTCGACTGCGGACGACGTAGCCAAAGAGGTGGCGATCTTCCGTGCCCACAAGGCAGCGCCCATCGTCATCGCGTCCGACAGCGACCGTAAGTTCTCATCCGCGATGGCGGTCATAACCGTCCCCGACACACATGAACGACTCGCGTTCATCTTGTCGACCATGGCCGGACACCTCTTCGGATACGAAGCTGCACTCGCCATCGACGCCCAAGCCAAACCATTGCGTCAGGCCAGAGCCGCAATCGATGCAGCGGCCGCAAGAATCGGTGGCACCATCGACGCCGGATCGGATTCGGTCAAACTGCTTCGCGAACTGCAATCCGAGCTGCAGCCGAGCGCTTCAACCTATCTGGATGCGCTGCGTTCGGGCGCATACAACGGACACCTCGAGGCCAACACTGCATCACGACTCGCAGGTCACTTCCGTTACGCGACAGGTGTCAGCGCACTCGATTCGTATCAACTCGAGTTCGGCAAGGTCGGTTCACCCGGTGTCGTGTTGGAGGATCTGAGCGCGAGCCTGTCCGCGGCGATTGAAGAGCTCACCCGTCCGGTGGACGCGATCAAGCATCAGGCGAAGACAGTCACCGTAGGTATCAGCCGCAGCGACGAGTCGCTGTTGCAGGTCCCACTCGTCACCGAAGTCCTTCAAGCCGGTTCACCTCGGGACCGGCTCACGTATTCGACATTGCGGGCGATCGCCGAGCTTGATCCAGCGGTTATCGATGTAACTGGTTTCACCCGTTATGGCGTTGACCACGGCGAGGATTTGGAGCGTGCGACCTTGGTCATCGTCGACCGTGGAGGTCTGTCGGTCGGGTTGCAGTCCAGGGTGGATCGGGACCCGCGTCTGCGTGGAACCAAAGCACTTGTCGCCCGTGAACGCGAACTGATGGTTGCCAAGGGACGCAGCGACGGTCGACTCGTCATCATCATTCCCGAGATCAAGGACGGGGTGACCACAGGTCTGCAACTCCTACATGTGACGGTCGCTGACCGGCTGAACGCTGCAACCGCTCGTTCGGTGATGCAGGGTTATCGCCGTCGCTATCAGGCGCTGCGAGACGCTGTCACCGAGACCGAGGATGTGTTCAGAGACGATCTGCTCGCCGATCAACCCGTAGATGATCTGTTGACTGTTCCGATTCTCGATCTGGCTGATCGTTGGCGGAACTGATCGACGGGCTGGCTCACGGTGCTCGGAATCGGCACTGACCTTGTCGAAGTGAACCAGATTCGTGTCGCGCTCGAGCGTCAGCCTGGCTTGCGTGAGCGTCTGTTCACCGAGTCCGAATGGGCGTACGCCGTGCAACACCGTGACCCGATGCCTCACCTGGCTGCACGGTTTGCGGCCAAGGAAGCAGTCATGAAATCACTCGGAGTCGGCATCGGAGCGGTCAGTTTCACCGACATCGAAGTCGTCCGTGACATTGGGGGCAAACCTTCGGTCGAACTTGCAGGCCGGGCGGCGCGACTGGCTGAGGACGCCGGGGTTACGAGGTTCGAACTCAGCCTGACGCACACGCCGTCGATGGCTCATGCAATGGTTGCAGCGATCTGAAGGGAGCTTGAATCCGCAATGATTCCTGTACTCACGCCAGAACAGATGACTGAGGTGGACCGCAACGCTCCGGAGCCTTTCGAGGTGCTCGTCGATCGGGCAGCGACCAAGGTTGCGATGGCCGCCATCGACTTGTTGGGGACAACTTATGGCCGACGGGTCATGGTGATCGCCGGCCCCGGAAACAACGGTGCCGATGGCAGAATCGCGGCCACGAAGCTCCGCCGCCGAGGAGTCCGGGTCACCGTGCTCGACGCGCTCGAGCCACTCAAATCGCCGTTGAACTCGCTGACATCCAATGTTGACCTGGTTATAGACGCTGCCTTCGGAACCGGATTCAGGGGCGAGTTCACATTCCCAGAAGTGAGCGGCGTTCCG
>JAGQSZ010000133.1 GCA_020439285.1 Microthrixaceae bacterium | reverse complement strand
AGGAACCGGATCTTGGAGATCGTCACGTCCGGGAACTCTTGTTGGATCAAGGCGAGGACTTCGCCGATCGCCAGATGGGATGTCTGGGACGGCGCGTTCACGCTGGACCACCCAAGGGCCCTATGACGAAAACGAGTCGAAACTTCCCGACCTGCAACTGTGCACCTTCTCTAAGCACTGCGTGAGTGATCCGCTCTCCGTCAAGGTATGTGCCGTTGAGCGACTCGCAGTCCTCAAGGCTATATGTGCCGTCATCATTACGCCTGATTCGGGCATGTGTCCGAGAGACAGTGATGTCATCTAGAAACACTTGGCTCTTTGGATTGCGGCCAATTTCCACTACCGGATCGGTAATCGCGAAACGGGCCCCTGCGGTGGGCCCGCGGGTGATGATCAACTGGCCTACCTCGCCAGGGGCAGCAATATCGGCGCCAAGCAGCGGGATTCTCCCCGTGTCTTGATCAGTGTCCCGAGGAAACGGCGCCCCACAGGCCGAGCAGAAGTTTGCGTCCGAGTTGTTGGACACCCCACAAACGCTACAGACCTGATTCGACGACATGGCGACTCCGCTCAACCCTCGGTGAGTTCCCGATACGCCTCGGGTGAGAGCAGCAATTCTACGTCCGCCACGTTCACAGGCTCCACCACAGCGATCCAGCCTGCGCCATAAGGGTCAGAGTTCACGGCCTCCGGGGAAGACTCCAGATCCTCATTGATCTCCACGACAGTTCCCTCGACCGGGGAGTAGATCTCTGACACGGACTTGGTGGACTCAACCTCACCGAAGGCCGCTCCAACCTTGTAATGCGACCCAACTTCTGGCGGCTGAACAAACACCACATCGCCGAGGGCATCTTGGGCGTAGTCGGTTATTCCGACCCTTACGCGACCGTCCTCTAGGCGGACCCATTCGTGATCAGAGGAGTAGCGAAGATCATCAGGTACGTTCATTCCCGGAACGCTACCCGACTCTGGCATGTAGGTGAGATGACAGTGCCGCTCGCATTAGTGACACAGGTCCCTCGGCTCGGTTCACCTGACCATTTGTCGCAGTCTGCGGACGTACTCCTGAGCCAATGTCCTGGCACTTTCAGGGGAGTCGCCTTCTGCCCATATGTGGGTGAGCGGCTCTTCTGGATCCGGCAAGACGAGAACCCAACCACCGTCGTGGAAGATCTTTATCCCGTCGATCAACTCGACGTCCCGTCCCTGGGTCTGCTCCACCATTGTCCGCATCACCGAACCCTTTTGTTCCCAAGGGGTGACAACTGATTCGCGTAGTCGATGGACCGCTGGAGCGCTGGCGCGTACCTCGGAGAGCTTCGCTCCACGAGCCGACAACAGATCCATCATCTTGAGGAGTCCAGCAGCAGCGTCGAAAGACGGCAGGAAGCCAGGCAGGATCACGCCACCTTCCAAGTTGGCAGCGAAACCGACGCCGGGCTCATCTGCCGCGGCCATGAGCGCCGCCGAGGATGTCTTGGACCAGACGACCTCGTAGCCGCGGTCTGACACGATTCGGGCGGCCGCTGCACTCGCGTTCACCGGTAGTACCACCTTGTCGCCGTAGAGCCTATCACAGACCAAGTCCAAGAACACGAGCAGCATCTCATCGAAACCGAGTACTGCACCTTCGTCGTCGACGAGTACCAACTGCTCGCCGGGAGGGTCGAGGACCGCTCCCAGATCAGCGCCCGAGGCCTTCACCAGAGCCGAGACGTTGCGAGCATGCTCCTCACGGTCAAACCCCAGAAGGCCCTTGGTCGACGCATACGGGTTGACCGCAAGCACCTCCGCTCCGAGTTTGGCCAACACATTTGGCATTGCGAAGCTGGTCGACCCGTACGAGTAGTCGATGACGACCTTGAAACGGCGAGAAGCAATAGACCGCACATCTACGGTCTGTTCGAGCGCAATCGCGTACTGTTCCAGAGCTCTTGGGACGAGATCTATGTCTCCGATATCAGCCGGTCGAACCCGGCGGAAGTCCTCACGTCCAAAAAGACGCTCGATCTTGCGCTGCTGTTCCTCGATGATGTCGGACCCGTCTCCGTCAAAGAATCTGATCGTGACCGAGTCAGGATCATTGGAACTGAGCCGAAGGGTGATGCCGGCTGTTGCAACGGCCGAACGGCAGTGGAACCTTGTGAGTGGAACGCTTGCAGTCTCCAGGTCCATCACGTTGACACCACCAGCGTTCAGACCAGCGATCATCGCTCTCTTCAACATCCGTGCCGCTCGAGACGAATCTCGGGAAATCACCACAGTGGCGCCGTTCTTCAAACTCGTGGCGAAAGCCAGCGCGACCTTTGCAGCAAGCTCTGGAGTCATGTCGACATTGGCGAGACCTGTGACACCTCCCTTGCCG
The DNA here is from genome assembly GCA_020439285.1 of Microthrixaceae bacterium. GTDB lineage: Bacteria > Actinomycetota > Acidimicrobiia > Acidimicrobiales > Microtrichaceae > JAGQSZ01. Next base: position 5,047 of record JAGQSZ010000133.1, on the reverse strand, counting down.
AAGAGACTTCTGGCTCCTCGAGACTCCCAGATGATCGAAGTGTTGACTACCGCTCCGGCTTCTACCGTCTTGAACGGATAGATCTTCACGTCGGTGGTGATCAGGGCATTCTCGCCTATGAACACCTCATCTCCGAGGACAGCACCTTCCTCACAGCGAACTCCGCCACGAATGTCAGAGGCTCGACCGATCACTGTCCCCCGCAAGCGGGTGCCCTCACCGATGTAGGAATTGTCGTGGACCACCACACGCTCGAAGTGACAGTCGCGCCGCACTCGAACGCCGGTGCCGAGCACCGTGTACTCACCCAGGGAAACGTCTGCGTCGATGAAACAGTTGTCACCGATTACAGCTGGGCCGCTCAGCACAGCATCAGGATGGATCTCTGCGCCCTCACCGACGAACACCCCGTCGGACACTTCGAAACCACCGATGTTCACATCTACACGGTCATCAAGGATGTCCTTGTGCGCCCTCAGATAGGCGTCGAGTGTCCCAACGTCTTCCCAGTAGCCCTCGAGAATGGCGCCGAACACTCCCTTGCCGTCCTCCAACAGCTTCGGGAACACGTCCGACGAGAAGTCCACGGGCTCATCAGGCGCGATCCACTCGAATACTTCGGGCTCGAGCACGTAGATTCCCGAATTGATTGTGTCAGAGAAGACCTGACCCCAGGTCGGTTTCTCCAAGAACCGTTCTATAGAGCCATCCTCGTTGGCAATGACGATGCCATATTCAAGGGGGTTCTCCACCCGGACCAGACCAATCGTGGCGAGTGCCCCATGCTCACGGTGGGCGCTGATGACAGCGTCGAGGTTGACGTCTGTGAGAACGTCGCCCGAGATGACGAGGAAGGTATCGTCCAACTCGTCCATTGCATTGCGAACGGAACCGGCAGTACCAAGCGGAGTATCTTCCGATGCATAGGAAATGCTCACGCCGAATTCACTGCCGTCACCGAAGTAGTTGCGAATCGCATAGGGCATGAACGCGACGGTTACGACTATCTCGGTGATGCCGTGCCCCTTGAGCAGATCAACGATGTGCTCCATCATCGGCACATTTACCAGCGGCAGCATGGGCTTGGGGATGTTCGAAGTGAGTGGCCTCAGCCGAGTCCCCTCACCACCTGCCATGATGACTGCTTTCAAGTCGACTCCTCCGCTGTTCGAAGCCCGTTAGCTGACACTTCCATGTCCTTCAGAATCGGCAAGAACCTCGGCTTCGTGAGCTGCTCTACCTTCACGAAGGGCTGCGAGCCCAGTGGGAAAGTATCCGAAGTATGCGATCAGGCTGCAGACCAGACCCGGGATCGCGGCTGTCCAAGCAAGCGCCAAGAACCCGGTCTGTGTAGCAGTCCCGACGAAACGCGAATCAGACGATGCGAGAAATGCCGGAAAGGCGACCATCATCAAGAACGTTCCGCATTTTCCGATCCAGGTCACATCCATTCGTTTCGCCCCGAGGAGAACCGTTGCAGCGACAAAGATACTCAACGTGACTTCTCTGATGATCACAATTGGCGCGAAAACCATGAAATATCGGATGTCCAAGTCAGCGAGGATCGTGCTCCCGATTCCAACGACCATCAGAAGTCGATCCACTGTTGGATCGAACATCTTTCCGAAGTTCGACACTTGGTTGAAGTGACGCGCGACATACCCATCGACCCAGTCAGTTGCGCCCAGGACACCGAGCAGCACCGCTGCCGAAAAGTGATCGTCCTTGCCGAAGAGAAGCCATACAAATAGCGGAATGCACAAGAACCTGATCAAGGTCACCAGATTCGGGACTGTTGCCAATCTGTCCTCACCTGCTGGGATCTCTTCACCGGCCAGCCCCCGTCGGCGTTTGGCCTCGTGACTCTCTGAACCTGTTCGGGCACCATCTCCCGTTCCGGTATCCGAGCCGATCCCATGATCAAGTTGGTCCACGGCCCAATCGTAGGCGTCGTTGCACCCAGTTGAGTTCTATCGTTGGGCCATGGCAGATAGCACCGCTGCGGAACCTTCGATCTTCACCAGAATCATCAACGGCGAATTGCCAGGTCGCTTCGTCTGGCGTGATGACCTGGTGGTCGCGTTCTTGACCATCGCTCCATTGCGCCCTGGTCATACGCTGGTCGTTCCTATTGAACAGGTAGACCACTGGACTGACGTCTCACCACAAGTTTGGGCGCGAATGGGTGAGGTTCAACAAGCCATCGGCCGAGCGCTGCTCGAGTCCTTCGGATCTCTCCGTATCGGGTCGATCATCGCCGGGATGGAGGTGCCACACTGTCACGTCCATCTCGTTCCGATCGACAGCGAATCGCAACTCAGTTTTGCACTTGTTGACCATTCTCCCGATCCGGCCGCACTTGATGAGGCGGCCGATCGGATCCGCACCGCGCTCCGAGCTCAGGGCCACATATCGATTCCGGACTCCTGAGTTACTTCTGCCCTAGTGATGGTCCGGGAACGGGGCTGACGTCGACGTCGACCGGATCCAACAGATGTTCACCCCGACTGCGTGCATTGTTCACGTCCTTTGAGACCGGGTGGAACGTGATCAGGTCATTCGCAGCTGGAACCAACAGCGACCCGAGGAGATCCTTGTCGTGATTCTGCGGGGAAAGCCAGGTCTCCCAGTCGTCACGCTCCAAGATCACCGGCATCCGATCATGCAACCTGGACATGTTGTCGTTCGCCGTTGTCGTGATGATCGTGCAGGTCCTCAGCTGTTCGGGCTGGTCATCATCTGAATCCTTTGGCCGCCACACTTCCCACAAACCAGCGAATGCGTAGGGTTCACCATCCGGTCTGTGAATGTAATAAGGCTGCTTCTTGGGCTCATTTGGATCTGTGGTCCACTCGTAGAACCCATCCGCGGGGATGATGCACCGACGCTTCGTGAACGCACTGCGGAACGACGGCTTGTCGGCCACGCTCTCGCCGCGTGCATTGATCATCCGTGATCCGATCTTCGTGTCCTTCGCCCAGGAAGGGACGAGCCCCCACCGGAACGGCGCGAGTCGGCGTGTTGAACCGTCCTCGTAAACGACCATCACCGACGATGTTGGCGCCGTGTTGTAGTTCGGGGACTGTTCCTCGAGCTTCTCGTCTACGGCGTCAACATCGAAGTATGCCGCCACCTTCTCGGGAGATGAGGATGAGACGAACCGGCCACACATGCCCTGGACGTTACGCGTTCGGTGATGCCCCGGTGCACGCGCCGTAGCCGGTACGATCCCCTTGGTCATGTCCGCGCAACCACCAGCGGCCGAACGTCGGCGCCACACCGATGTCGTCCCAGCGATCTCGGTAATCACCCCGACGTTCAACGAGGCAGAGAACATCCCGGAACTGGTCCGTTCCATTCATGCTTCGCTCAACGGAATCCCTCACGAGATCATCGTCTCCGATGATGACAGTCCTGATGAGACTTGGAAGGTGGCAGAGACGCTCGCCGAATCGGATGAGTCGCTGCGCGTGATTCGACGATTCCACGATCCGGGCCTTTCGAGCGCTGTGCTGGATGGCATGGCAACCGCTCGATCAGACGTGCTCGCTGTGATTGATGCCGATCTCCAACACGACCCGGCGATCCTTCCCGACATGTACTCACGGATCGCCTCGGGCGAGCTCGACGTGGTTGTTGGATCCAGGTCAACTGCAGGTGGCGGATACGGGGACTGGTCCTGGCATCGACGCTTTGTCAGTTGGGTCGCTACCCTCATTGCTCGACTTCTGTTACGGGTCCCGGTTTCAGACCCGATGAGCGGTTATTTCGCTGTCTCCCGAGCGGCTTACGAAAAGACGGCACCAGATATCAACCCCAAGGGATTCAAGATCCTGCTCGAATTCGTAGGCAGGAACAGAAATCTCCGGATCGGTGAAATCGGCTACGAATTCTCCAACCGACTGCACGGCGAGACGAAGCTGAATCGATCGGTCATTCGCTCATATCTCTTGGGCGTGGCCGAACTTCGGGTCGGCCGACAGGTCAATCCCGCTTTTCTGTTGTACGTCCTGGTTGGAATCGCCGGCCTACTGGTCAATTCAGCTGTGTTTACCTTGTTGGAGGCGCTGAACTTTCCAGAGGTGAACACCGGACTCAACAAGGCAATCGATCCGATATCCGGGTCCTTCTTGGTGAGCGTTCAGGTATCGATCCTCGTCTTGTTCATACTGAACAACGAGTTCACGTTCTGGGAACACCGTTACCGTGGCTTTGCGCTCGCTCCAGCATTCGGCGTCTATTGGGTCATGTCTCTGATAGGCACCGGTATTCACGTGGCTGTGTTCACTTCGCTCCAGAACATCGGCTTCCTGTTGAACGTTCTCGGAGAGGGTCCGTCACGGGTCGCCCAGAATTTGATCGGAGCCACCATTGCACTGGTGGTGAACTGGTATCTGAACACGACCTACTTATGGCGGCGTAGACAAGTATGAGGACACTGAGTTTCGGTGGACACTGACCCAACGGATGAAGCAGTCGTGGCCGAGCCCACTGCACGGGTTCTGCAAGCGCTACACGAAGCTGGAATCAAGACCGAAGCAAGGGTCCTTCCGGAATCGACGAGAACGGCAAGTCATGCTGCCAAGGCGCTCGACTGTGAGATCGGAGCTATCGCCAACAGCCTCTTGTTCGTCGGTGACGGCGAACCGATTCTCATCCTCACCAGCGGATCACACCGGGTCAACGTTGAACGGCTCGCGGGACGGCTCGGGCTGGAGAACCTCCGGATGGCAACGCCTGAGGAGGCGTTTTCAGCCACAGGTCAACGCATCGGTGGAGTCTCCCCGCTAGGCCATCCGAGCCCTGTTCGAACATTCATTGATGTCTCACTTCGGGCCTATCCAATGATTTGGGCAGCAGCCGGAACTGCAAATTCTGTTTTCAACACGACGTTTGATGATTTACGCAGAGCAACGAACGCTGTCGACGTAGAGGTCGGCTGAGCTACTCGTCACTTAACCAGCCTCGCTTGTCGCGCTCCCGTGGGAGCGCGGGGTTCGTGCTTGAGCGGCCATTTACCGGTGTTTCCGGGATTTGGGACGCTCCC
>JAGQSZ010000132.1 GCA_020439285.1 Microthrixaceae bacterium | reverse complement strand
TCAAATACAAGGACGACTACAGCGCTGCCGAGGTTCCAATGCTTCCTGTTGTCGCTTCGATGCGTGAGACCACATTGCAGATGTTGGTCTACACGGGTCTCGTCGTAGCTTCTTCGCTCGTGTTCGCCGGGGCAGCAGACATGGGTCCGATTTTCTGGTTGAGCGCCATCGCGTGCGGTGGTGTTTTCCTTTGGTTCGCAGTTGAAGTCATGCGAACTGAGTCGTCTGCGAAGGCGATGAAGATGTTCGGCTTTTCCATTACTTATGTCACTTTGCTCTTCGCCGCGATGGCCGTTGATGTCGTTGTCAGGCAGGGTTGGTGACTGAGGGTTTTCTTGGTTACGCCCGGATCGCGGTAAGGTCGCAGCGCGTCCACGGGACGTTGCCTTTCGCTGTGAAGGAACGGGCGGTTGTTGGCTGTCCGATTGTTCGGAACTGATTTCAGGTTGACACAGCCTCAAACGAGGCACAGACGAGGTCACAAACATGGCACTGACAGAGACGAGGCCCGGAGCGCAGCAACAGCCTGCTGTGGCGCCAGCTACCGAGCCGGGGAGCATAGAGAGGCTGATCGGGTCGGGCGACCACTTGATCATCGGCCGCACCTTCATCGTTGCGGCACTCATCTTCGGGATGCTCTCCGCTTTGGGTTTGGCGATTGCAGGCATTGATGCCTCAGCCGAGAACATCGCTCTCGGAGGCAGCGCGTTCAACAACTGGAACACCGCGCTGGTCGCAATCATCCTGACTGGCGCTCTACCGATGCTGATCGGTCTGGGCGTCTATCTGGTTCCGCTGCAGGTGGGCAGCCCCTCGATCTCATTCCCACGCCTCACGGCGCTGTCGCTGTGGGCATGGCTGATCGGTGTCCTCATCTTCGCAGTTAGCTTCGTCACAGACGGGGGAATTGGCGGCACCGACTCTGACGCCGCCCGTTTGGGCAACTTGGCCGTCGGTCTCATGGTCCTGGCTCTGCTTGGCGCAACTGTCAGCGTCATGACCACAGTCGTTTCGCATCGCCCCGTCGGAATGACCTTGGCGCGAGTGCCGCTGTTCTCCTGGTCCATGCTCATCGCTGGATTCGTCTGGATCCTCAACGGCAGTGCGGTCCTTGCTGGTGTGGTCCTCGGTGAGGTCGCAAAGGCGGACGCTTCAGGTCTGGCGGCCAACTACCAGACCATGATCTCCCAGCTGTGGGACGCTCCAGCCATCTACATGTTGGCCATCCCGGTGTTGGGTATCGCTGGTGATGTCACCGCCAAGGTCGCTGCTCGACGGATCAGTGCTTACGGCGTGGCCCAAGGTCTCATCGCTGTCTTCGGAGTCTTTTCATTCGGCGTATGGGCAGCATCGAGTCGTGCTGTTACATCCGGTGCGTGGGCTCACAATCCCGTTGCTCAGCAGACAGTCGTCTTCGCTGTCTGGGTCATCGTTCCCGGAATAGCTGTGCTTGGACTTCTCGGGCTGTATGCAGACACGATCCGCCGTTCAAAGTTGAGGATCACTGCAGCAGGTCTCGCCGGTCCGATGTCATTGCTGTTGGTCCTGGGTGGAGTGCTCGCAGCGGTGCTGCAAGCAGTCGACACCTTCGGCAAGGGAACCCTGATCGGCTTCGACGTCGTGCAGCTCGCCAAGGCCCAGACCCTGTTCTTGGTTGCCGCAGCGTTCTGCGGAGCGGTCGGCGGAACGGCGTTCTGGGGCGAGAAGCTCTGGGGTCACAGCAGCGACTCGCTTGCCAAGCCTTCGGTCGCCCTTGTCTTCGCTGGCGGTGGACTTCTGGGCACACTGGGCATCGTGGGAACGATTGCTGTCGCCCAGGGCGTTCTTTCTGACTCGGATTCGGACAGCCGTGTCTACGGAATCGTCTTTGGCGTACTGGCAGCTCTGTTCACATTCGGTCTGCTCATTGCGCTGGTCAGCGCTCTTGGGGCTGCTAGCGCCGGACATGCTGATCCAGCCGAGGATGACCAAAGCGGTCTCACCCTCGAGTGGGCGGTGGCGTCGCCACCAGCTCCAGAAGGTGCAGGATTCACCGTTCCTGCTGTTTCGAGTCCTTATCCCCTTCTCGACCTTCGCGAAGGTCCCGAGTCGGGTGACACTGCATCCACCAAGGAGGCGGAGTGATGGCAGAGTCCAGCGCAGCTGTGGCTGGTCGCACCTATGACACGGCACCGATGCCCCGCCGTCGCGAAATGCTGTTCGGATCAGCATTCGCTACCGCTGGCGCATCGATGCTCATCGTTGTCCTAGTCGCCAACTACCTGATCGAACGCACTGCTGGTGGTGATCAGTGGCTGATCAACAATCAGATTCCACTCACCCAGCCGACGATGCAGTTGATTACCTTGGGCATGTCGGTGGTGACGATGCAGTGGGCGGTCTACTCGATTTCCCGCGATGACCGCTATCACACCTACATGGCCATCGGGATCACGATGCTTCTCGGTCTGGCGTTCATCAACCAGACCACGTTCCTGTACCGCATGGCTGGCATCACGATCGAGCAGCCGGAGGGACCGCTGTTCTATGCGGTGACCGGTGGTCATCTCGTGATGATCGCTCTGGCCCTAGTGTTCATGGTGCTGGTCCTGTTCCGCGTGCTGGCTGGCCAGTACTCAAGTCGTATGCCCGATGGCGTTGGTGCAGTTGCAATCCTCTGGTACGCCGGAGTTGCTCTATATGCGCTGATCTGGTTCGCCGTCTACGTACAGAAGTGAGCTGAAATGATCACCAGAGGTTCCAAGTACTTCTTCGGCGCAGCGCTCGTTGCATATCTGACGGCGTTGATATACGGATTCATCACGGGTGCAGCAGCGCACGGTGGAGTCATATCGACGATCACCGACGGCGGGTTGGTCAACTCGATCATCGGTCCGATCAGCTTCGGTTGGAAGGGCTGGGTCGGCGAGCACGTCGGCTACAGCACGCTCATGGCCATGGCTGCATCATCTGCAGTAATCGGCGGATTCTTCGTGGTGTTCCGCGACAGCGACGCCGAGGCGATCATCCCACTGCAGGGCGCCGACGTCACACCTGAAACCGCTGACCTTCGGGTACAGGTCCCGCAGGGTCTTAGCCCTTGGCCGATCCTCTGTGCATTGGCCGCTGGTCTGATGGTGGTTGGCGCGACGTACACGAAGGCCGCCTTTGTCCTCGGCGCTGTCTTGTTGGCAGTGGGAACCTTCCAGTGGACGGTTCGCAACTGGTCTGAACGCCTCACTCCAGATCCGGCCCGCAACGTCGCCCTTCGCGACAAGTTGATGGGTCCCTACAACATTCCGATCGCAGCCATTATCGGCATTGCTGTTGTCATGTTCTTGATGTCACGGATCCTGCTGGCGCTGCCGAGCATGGGCGCTGTGTTCGTCATCATCGCTTCGGCAGCGGCCGTGTTCGTGATAGCGATTCTGTTGGCCGGTCGACCAGACCTGAAGCGTTCAGTACTGATCGCGGCTCTGGTGGCTGGTGGACTGGTCCTATTGCTCGGTGGTATTGCTGGCGGACGTGCCGGCACCTACAAGTCAAATTCCCATGGTGGGGAAGAAGGAGCGCCTGCGACAACTGTTCTTCACGGGACAGGGGACGTAGACGCCAACAATGCCGGACTCGCCGGCGAATACTGAGAGGTCACAAGCAGTGCGGAACAAGCGCAGCGCAACGATCATCACGGGGATCTCCCTCGCGATAACCCTCGTACTCGGCTACCTGATGGTTGCCGATATCGGAAAGCCAGACGGACGCCCGCTCAACACGCTCGCGCCCGCCGGCTCAAAGGCGTGGGAGATCCAGGATCTGATCGTCCCGGTGTTCATCATCGCTGGTCTCGTCTTCATATTCGTCGAGATCGGAATCATCTGGTTGGCAGCGCGGTTCCGCCGTCGGCCCGAAGATGTCGATGGAGTCGACGAACCAGCTCAGCTCCACGGCAGCACCAAGCTCGAGATCGGCTGGACGCTCGCACCCTCGTTGCTGCTCGCTTTCCTAGCCGTATTCAGCGTCAACGGGATCATCTCCCAGGGCAAGGCTGACAAGGATGCGATCGACATCACGGTGGTCGGTCAGCAGTGGTGGTGGGAATACCGCTACGACCTTGATGACGACGGCAAGCCCGACATCATCACCGCCAATGAGGCAGCAATTCCGACGGGCCGCGACGTTCGGTTCCATATCCAGTCACGCGATGTCGTCCACAGCTTCTGGATCCCCCGACTCGCCGGGAAGCTCGATGCTGTTCCGGGCCGTACCCACGTACGTGTCATGGATGCCCTCGAGCCAGGCATCTATGAAGGTCAGTGCACCGAGTACTGCGGACTTTCCCACGGTGTCATGCGGATGCAGGTCAAGGCCCTGACTCCTGAGGACTATGAGAAGTGGCTCGAATTGATGACCACACCTCCGGAAGCTCCAAAGACCGACATTGAAAAGGCTGGTCAGGAACTGTTCGTGGCACAGTGCTCGTTCTGCCACCAGGTGAACGGGATCACCCCGACCGATACGGCTCCGTTCACGTACTCCAACGAGATAGATCCCGACTATGGCGTGACCAATGATTCGCCCTTGCTGTCCCGCAACGCACCCAACCTGACACACCTGATGATGCGTCAGCACTTCGTGGGCGGACTCCTGCCGCTGTACCAGGGCAAGCAAGAAGCAGTTGTCAATCCTCGCGAGGTCTACGAACCCAACGTCAACAACATCAAGCGTTGGCTACGTGACCCCCATGAGGTGAAGCCGATGAACGAACAGAACCTCCAAGGCATGCCCAACTACAACCTCTCCGAAACGCAGATAGACCAACTCACGGCATATCTGCTCACCCTCGGCCACTGATTGTGGCGCGCGCGACTCGGAATAGCAGAAGATAGAGACACTGATGTGCACTACGACACAAAGGAAGGGATGACCTCATGGCTCTAACCGAGGAAAATCTTCCGTTGGAACTTGAATCTGGCAACTCGGCGGCGATCAAGACTGCCGATCCTCTCGGCGTATTTGCACGTCCGAAGGCCACCACTGGCTGGCGATCGTGGATCAACACCGTTGATCACAAGAAGATCGGCATCATGTACGGCGGCATCTCGCTGTTCTTCTTGTTGATCGGTGGCTTCGAGGCGCTTCTCATTCGCACGCAACTCGCGGTGCCTGGCAGCAAGCTGATCTCGGCTGACCTGTACAACCAGGTGTTCACCATGCACGGCCTGACCATGATCTTCTTGGTGGTCATGCCGATGGCATCGGCGTTTGCGAACTATTTGCTGCCTCTGCAGATCGGCGCACGAGACGTGGCGTATCCACGTATGAACGCCCTGTCACTATGGATCTGGGTAGCCGGCGCGTTGTTCTTCAACTCGTCCTGGCTCTTCGGCGGTGGCGCGAATGGTGGTTGGTTCAACTACGCCCCTAACTCGGGCGTCACGTTCACCCCCGGATACGGCATCGACTTCTACGCCGTCGGGCTGTTGATCATGGGCCTCGCATCCACCGTGTCAGCCATCAACTTGACCGTCACCGTGCTCAACATGCGTGCTCCCGGCATGACCCTGATGAAGATGCCGGTGTTCGCTTGGATGGCATTCATCACCCAGGTGCTGCTGGTGTTCGCTCTGCCTTCCATCACCGTCGCACTCATCCTGTTGATGCTCAGCCGTCTGTTCGGCGCCACATTCTTCGACCCGTCCATGGGCGGCGATGCCATGGTCTGGCAGCACTTGTTCTGGATCTTCGGTCACCCCGAGGTCTACATCATGGTGATACCGGCCTTCGGCATGGTGTCCGAGATCATTCCGGTGTTCTCCCGCAAGCCGATCTTCGGTTATCCGTTCATGGTCGGTTCCGGGGTCGCCATCGGCTTCATGGGATTCGGCGTGTGGGCTCACCACATGTTCGCCTCCGGAATGGGTGAACTCTCGGTCCTGGCATTCTCCATGGGAACAATGTTCATCGCGGTGCCCACTGGTGTGAAGGTTCTGAACTGGCTGGCAACCATGTATGGCGGTCGACTCAGATTCACCACCGCAATGCTGTTCAGTATGGGCATGGTCGGCATGTTCACCATCGGTGGACTCTCAGGTGTGAGCCACGCGTTCGCTTCAGCGGACACCCAGCAGACCGACACTTACTACATCATCGCCCACTTCCACTATGTGCTCTTCGGTGGATCATTGATGGTGTTCTTCGGCGGAATGTTCTTCTGGTGGCCAAAGATGTTCGGTCACTTCCTCGACGAGAAGCTCGGGAAGTGGATGTTCTGGATCATGCTCGTCGGCTTCAACCTGACATTCGGACCCATGCACATTCTGGGACTCCAGGGCATGATGCGTCGTACCTACACCTACACCAAGGGTCAGGGCTTCGAGACGTGGAACATGGTCGCCACCGTCGGAGCATTCATGATCGGCGTTTCGATCATCATCTTCTTGGCGAATGTGCTGATCAGCTATCGGCGTTACAAGGCCAACCCGGTCGATCCAGGTCCGGACCCATGGGATGCACGCAGCTTGGAGTGGATGATTCCGAGCCCCGCACCCGAGCACAACTTCGATGAGATTCCTGTGGTCGAAGAACTCGATGAGTTCTGGCATCGTAAGTACGGCCACGACGAGGACGGACGCTTGGTTCGAATCGCTCGCACCGAGGACGTCACCCAGAAGGGCGATGCCGAGAACGTGCACCTGCCGTCGCCTTCGTACTGGCCGATAGTGATGTCCGTCGGTTTCCCGCTCATTGGATACGGACTCATCTTCAACCTGTTATGGGCAATTCCCGGAGCGATCTGTGTCATCGCAGCCATGGTCGGCTGGGTCATGGAACCCTCCACCGAGCCTCACGATGACCACGGTGGCCATGAAGGCCCCGCTGATGGAAGCGATGGCCCGACAGCTGCCGCGGCGGATCTGCCCGAAGGAGAGGGCGAATCGTCGGACGCCGGTGACGATCAGGGTGAATTGGTAGGAGCCGCTAGCGGTGCAGCAACCGCTTCGGCGCAGACTGGAGACACAGCAGATGACTGATGCGGCAATCCCGCAGATCGAGGACCTCGCATCTGAGGTTGAATTCCCGGATGACCAGCATCTGACCTCGACGGGTATCTCCAACGAGAAGCTGGGCATGTGGGTCTATCTGGCCTCGGACATTCTGTTGTTCGGCGGCATGATCTCGACCTACATGATCTACCGCAACCGGCCGGGCAATATTCCGGGTCTGGCGGGCAACGCACACCGGATGTCGGAATACTTCGATATTCCATTCACATCGATGACTTCGTTCATCTTGTTGATGAGCTCGCTGACGATGGTGTTGTCAGTGAACGCGATCATCCGCCACGACTACCAGCGACTCCGTTTGTGGCTCGGAACTACAGCACTGCTTGGCGCCTTGTTCCTCGGTGGCCAGGCCTATGAGTTCCAGTCCTTCGTGGTCAAAGACGGTA
>JAGQSZ010000131.1 GCA_020439285.1 Microthrixaceae bacterium | reverse complement strand
TCCCGCGCTCTCGCGCTGGTCTCCGTTTCTGTTCTGGTGTGTGCGACGATGCTCGGCGCCTGGTGGGCCCATGACGAACTCGGATGGGGAGGTTGGTGGGCCTGGGACCCGGTCGAGAACACGGCCCTCGCTCCGTTGGCGGCAATGATCGCTTCGCTACACGTCACCTCGAGCGCCTGGCGTGAACGGTGGCGATGGATAGCAGCCACCTCGGTGCTTGCTGGGATCGCTGTGACCCGATCAGGTCTACCGAGTTCGGTCCACGCATTCTCGGCTGGGGGAGTCATCGCCGGGGTCTTCGCCGTTGCGGCGTTGGCGGGCGGAGTCCTTGCATCGCTAGTCCGACCAACTGTTGCTGACGTGTCGGAATCTGATGCTGAACTGCTGACGCAGCGGCGGTGGACTGACTCGACAAGAGCAGCAGCCACAGTCGTTCCGGCTGCGGTGACCTGGGTTCTCGTGGTCATCGCTTCAGCGGCAGTCGCCTCATTGTGGCTCGGAACCAGAGACCCGACCGGAGCGATCGACGGAGCGTTGCTCGCCAAGGTGCTCGTACCCGCAGGTGTCGTTTTCGTCGTGGCGCTCGTCGCCTATGGCATACGTCGAGGGATGGCATGGTCAGCACTGTTGGCTCACGTCGGAGTGCTCGTCTTCGCCGTCGGGGTGATCGGAACAGTTGGCGAACGCCAAGACGTGACGAATGCGCAGATCGGTGAAACGGTCCAACTGGACGGGCGCCAAGTGCACCTTGAGTCCGCAACTATCGACGACTCACGACCCGACATCACCCGAGCTGACATCGCGCTAACAGTCGACGGGAGATCGATGGTCGCCTCGATCATCGAGTACCCGGACCTTGACCGAACCCGAGCACGACCCGGGCGACTGCTCGACTGGAGCGGCGAGACCGAAGTGACCGTAACGATGCTTGACAGCGACGGAGCGCTGGTTGTACTCAGCCGCCATCCAGCGTTGCCCTACGTCTGGCTGGGGGCAGCAATCATCGTTGTGGCGATGATGGCCGCAGCGGCAGCCGGGCCGGGTCAGCGCTCTGAGGAACTCCCGGGATCCGAATCCCGTCGCCGGGCCCGCTTGGCAGCGAGCAGCGAATCGAGCGAAGAACCGCCCGAAGCTGTCTCGTCGGGCGCTGTAGTCGGTGGAGCGGCGGGTGTTGAAGGCGTCGCGACAGGCGGTCGGGACGGAGGCGGCGTCGATGACGATGGTGGTGATGCAGAGGAGCTGCCGCTAGCTGCGGACGCTCCCACGGGAGCGTGACCTGCGTTGTCACCCTTGTCAGCGGACGAGCGTGTCCTGGTGATCTTGTCCGAAACGGCACCCAAGCGTCCGAGTCGATTCTTGGTCACCACCGCGTCGGGCCCGCTCGCGAAACGAAGTCTGGAGAGCGCCACAGCGATCGGCAACGCGAGGGCTGCGAAGATCAGCAGCCACCTGCGTAGATCGACGGTCCGTCGACCTGGCTCTAGACCCTTGGAATCGAACGCCTGGGTCGAGTTGATCCGACCATTGCCACCTGATTGGAGGCTTGCTGCGATCAACAACTCGGGATCACTCGGCCGTGAGCTGTACTCCATCGAATAGCCGAGCTCGGCAACGCCCGACACAGCGCTCAGAGTCTTGGAACCCTGTGACGCTGTGACTCCCACGGCGTAGGAACCGGCGCGTCCGGATTCGAAAGCACCCTCGAAGTTGGTGTCATCCAAGCGGCGTAGACGCACCGAAGTCGAGGTACCCGACGGTGAGACGACGACGGCGTTGACCTCGGCGCCGTCTGGGACCGGTTCGTCGAAGCTTGCAGTCACCTTGCCCTCGGCACCCTCGAAACGCACCTGCACCGACCCCATCGGTTCCTTGTAGACCGACCGCAGGACATCAGCCCAGAACGTCGGCGCGCCGGCCCAGGAGATCCAACCTCCGGCCCATCGCCCTCCGGCATCACTCGTCCATGACACCACCTTGCCGAGTCCCACCTGCCAAGAGGCCAACAGCGGGTCCTTCTCCTCTCCGACGACCATGTGTGTCACGGCAGTCGGCTTGGCGGTGGTTGCTATGTATCCCCCGATGGGAGGTGCCGTATCCAAACCGGCGACCATCGGAGCCGACGAGGTGCGCTCAGGAACGAAATCGCCCTCCACGATCAATTGACGCGAAACGACCTTCGTTTCTTGCAACAACAAATTCGGTAGAGCGTTCAGATCGCGGCCCGGGTAGTAGCGCCCTCCACCCGCATCAGCGATCGCTCGCAACTCGCGGGCGGCGCCTTCGCCAGTACCCATCACCGAGACCGTGATGCCGGACTCACGCAACTCCGCTGCTTCTGACTTCAACCGGTTGAGTGATGAAGTTTCAGCGAACCCATCGGTGAACAAGATGATGTGACGAATCGAAGCGTCCGATTCCCTCAACTTCTTGGCTGACTCGCTGAATCCGGGCTCCAGATTCGTCGAGCGATCGGTGTTCTTGATCTCACCCATCTCACGCTTCGCCTTCGACCCATTGCCGACCGGTGAGAGATCACGGATCCACCGGAACCTGTCATCGAGCGCGAGCACACCAAGTTCATCGGTCGGGTCAATACCCTCGATCGCCCGGGTCGCGGCGTTGCGGGCAATGTCGGTCTTTTCGACGCCTCCACCGAGCCGTGAGTTGTTGCCGTTGGACCCCTCGGCGCAATGGCATGCGCCCATGGACCCGGAAACATCGACAGCGAACACCTGAGCGACCTTGGAGCGACGCTTGGGGTCACGGACCTCGCTCGTCACTGGCAGCACGTCTTCCAGCTTCGAACCCAGATACTCGCCGGCACCGTAACTGGAGGTTCCGCCGATGGTCACCAAACCGGTGCCCAGGTCCCTGGTGGCGGTCACGATCGCGTCCACTTGAGCGTTCGACATGGAACTGAGCGGAACGTCGACGAGCACCATGGCGTCGTAGTTCGCGAGCCCCGAAAGGTCACTCAGTGACTCGGGCGAAACGACCGTCACGGATGCTCCGAAGGACGAGAACAGTTCGCTCATCGCCGCTGCCTCGCCGGGAGCCCCTTCGATCAACAACAGTTCTGCTCGACCTTCGATTCGAGTCGACGCCCGACCCAGATCGTTCTCCACGATCCCGTTCGCTGGTCCTGCCACCGATGCCGACCAGCGCACCGTTCCGGGCTGCCCCGATGGTTGGGTGAACTCGACTGTGTTGTCACCCGCATCCAGGTCAACGAGCCGCCGGTCGACTTCAACATCGTCACGCTTCAACACGACCGTGGCACGCTGGGCCTCGCTCGCCCATAGTTGCACCCGCAAAGTGATTGACTCCCCGGGGCGGGCACGGTCTGGCACCTCGACAGAGTTGACCAGCACATCGGCACCCATCGCGGAATCGATCGGCATCACGTCGAGGCGAACCCCGGACCGTCTCAATCGAACTATCTCGGCTTGCAGGTCACCAGTGGTCGGTCGCCCATCGGACACCAACACCACCCGTCTTGCGTACTCGCTGGGGACCATCGCGCCCGCCACTCGCACACCAGCGGCGAGGTCGCTCGCAGAGCCGTCGACGCGCACGTCGGAGTTCTGCCAGGAGAGTTCTTCGGCCACGGTCGCGTCCACCCGAGCGTCTGCCCCGACAGCCACCACACCTGCGGCCGCTCCAGGGTGCATCTCCTTGATGGCCTGGCGAACCGCCTCGACCGCTTTGGCGCGTCCTCCGGCCATCGAGTCCGAAACGTCGAGTACGAACACTGTCGCGACATGGTTGTCGCGGCGGGTGAACGAGGGGATCACGAGTGCTGCGATGAGCGCGCCGAGGATCGCTGCTCGGGCGATCGCGGCGAAACGCCACTGTCGTGCACCAACACCGCGTCGTCGTGCAGAGAACCACCATTCGGCGGCCACGGCCGCGCAAGCGAGGATGATCGCAGCGAACACCAAGGATCGGCGTACGGGTGCTCCCTTGTCTGATGCGAGCGCCTCCACGCCGGGGATCGCTAGTCCGGTTCGCGGCGTGATCTCGGTTTCACCCGGAGCAGGATTCACCACTGCGAGCCGTTTCTGGGCACCGTCAGCCGCGGCTCCGGAACTCTCGATGGTCCAGATCCCGGTTCGGTCCAATTCGGGAGGAACTGAACCGCTACGAACCTCGATACGAGTACCCGACGGTGATGTGACCACCACATCGGTACCGGTAGCGATCGGAATTGGATCGCCGACATTGAGTGACCCCGCAGCGAGGTCGGATCCACCGAGTGTCGTGATCGTCCGATCCCCGAACAGCGGGAACGTGGGCAACAAAGCGAAGTTCGAATCGTTGAGGGCGAACCCCATGTACACGAACGGGTTGCCGTTGGAACGTCCCTCGACCACCAAGGGTGTGTCCTCGGAGCCGATCAATGTGGTGGCTGCCGGTGCATCTATTCTTTGTGCAGAAGCGATCGCCAACTCGCGTAGATCCAAACCGTCGAGCAGAGCGGTGTCGTTGCGGATCAGTGCCGCTACGGGCGCCTCGACGGTCCCGGTAACCGTGACTCCCGGAGCGCCGCTCGGCGAAGCGATAGCGAGGAACGGAATCGAGATATCAGAGGGCACGTCGACTCGATCGAAGATCGCCAGGTCGAAAGCACCGAGTGGTTCGGTCGACTCTGCCAACGTCGCTACCGGAGTCACCTTCACCAGCGGCCGAGTGGCCAACAGTGCGTCCAGGAACAAGTTGTCCGGCCCGGCCCTCAGCACCTTGAGTTCCCGGGCCGAGGGTCCAGCGGCGTATGCGTGGTTGTCGAGCGCGAGCAGGTCATTGGAATCGAGATGAATCGCGATCTTGTCCCCGTTGGGAACATCGAAGCCGACCTCGACAGAGTCACGCGACCCAACTGTGACCGACTGACTCGCAGCGTCGCGACCGTCGACATCCACGCGGGTCACAGCGGTGCGGCGTGATGTACCCGAGTTGGTGATCGTTACCTGGACATGTGTGCGCTCACCCGATGCCGATGCGACGACGTTGGTGATACCAAGGTTTGCGTCACGTCGGCCGACTTTGTGGAACTCGGTTCCGGCGGGCAGGAGCTGGATGTCGCTGGCGGTCAGCCCGCCGTCGCCGACGAGCGCATATGCGACCGACTCCCGTGGACTGTCCATCCCGATCGCGAGCGAAGAAGCCGCCTCGCCGTCGAATCCGCCCTCGGATGGTTCCAAGGAATCGATCCGTGAGGCGATAGCGGACGGTTCCAAACGACTGGCCACCACACGGGCAGGAGCACCTGCGGCTATGACCGATACGACCGAGCCCTCGCCCATCTGCGAGGTCAGTTCATCGACCGTTGACCGAGCGGATGCGAGACGGGTGGGTGACCCGTCCGTAGCTGCCATCGAAGCGCTGGTGTCCAAAA
This sequence comes from Microthrixaceae bacterium, assembly GCA_020439285.1. Classification (GTDB taxonomy): domain Bacteria; phylum Actinomycetota; class Acidimicrobiia; order Acidimicrobiales; family Microtrichaceae; genus JAGQSZ01. The sequence goes on along the minus strand of JAGQSZ010000131.1, from coordinate 2,039 downwards.
TGATGACCAAGTGATCTGCGCTGCGTTTACCGGTGTCGAGCGATGGACCCGCGAGAGCGAGAGCCAACAACGCGACGGCCAATAGCTGCAATATGAGCGGAATCGACCAGCGGAGCCGTTGCCAAGGACGTGCCGCAGCAACCGGCCGATCGAACTCGTCCCACGACAGTGTCGACGCGACCGTCACCTCTACTCGTCGCGAGCGCAATATATGGAGCGCGACGATCGGGATCGCTAGACCCAGAGCGAGTAGCCCGAGAGGCGACGCGAACGTCATCTCATCAACCCCGCCGAGGTGAGCGATGGCAGCACCTGGGTCAACAGATCCTCATCGGACCAGGTCACCATCAGCCTGGAACCGTGACGTGCCAAACGGTCCTGTAGTGCTTTGCGAACCCCGACACGGCGGGCGCGGAACGCTTCAATGACATCAGGGCTCAGGTCCACATCGACACGGTCTCCTGATTCCGAATCGACGAGTTGCACCTCGCCGAGCGTCTCGGGATCCTCATCGCTGTGGGCAGCAACCAACACTGCGAGCACCTGCGAACGGCGAGCAGCTAGTTGATCGATCGCGTTGAGCGCGTCAGCGGTCAGAAAGTCAGACACGATGATGACCAGACCGGCCCGACGTGTCGCAGTGTTCAGATGCCGCGTGCGTTCGAGCAGGGGGGTCGGTCCCTGGGGCTGCCAGGACCCGAGGTGATCCAGGAATGGAACCACACCGGTGCGGCTGCGGTAACGGCGGGGGACCACATCGGTCAGGGAACTCAGGTTGACGGTCTCGTTGCGCAACAGGGCAGCAGCACCGATCGCCGCAGCAACGCGCACCCCGTGGCGGAACTTGTCTCCGTAGGCCATCGACGCCGAAGTATCCACGATCAGTTGAACCCGCAGGTCGACATCGCCCTCGTACAACTTGACGAGAACCTGATCGAGCCGTGCCCAAGCCTGCACATCGATGGTCCGAGGGTCATCACCGGGTTGATAGTCACGCCACTCGACGACGTCCAAGGATCGACCATGGATGTTGGAACGGTGGGTGCCGGCGCCGGACGCGGGAACCCGCCTGTCGGGCATCAGAGCAAGCCGCTCGATTCGAGCGAGTTCCCCAGGGGCGAGCACCTGTGACGACAAGAATCAGCCTTTTGGTGATCCGGCAGAATCAGATGAGCCCGGTTTGACTGAACTCAACAGGTTCTCGACGACAGATTCGGCGCTGACCGAATCGACAGCGGCCTCGTAACCGAGCCCGACTCTGTGCCGCAATGCTCCGAACGCAACGGCGCGGACATCCTCGGCCGACACCGAAGGGCGACCATCCAACAGAGCGGTCACCTTCGCTGCCAACAACAGAGCCTGCGCTCCACGGGGACTCGACCCGAATCTGACATAACGCTGCACCATCTCCGGAGACGACGGACCGGGATGGGTCCCCAGGACGAGGTCGACCGCGTACCTAGTCACATGGCTCGGAACCGGCACCGAACGGGTCAGGGCGATCATCGCCGCGATCTGGGCCGAATCTGTCACGACCTGGAGTTGCGCCGTCGACGAACCAGTTGTGCGGTCAACAATTTCGGTTAGTTCCTCTGCTGAGGGCATGCCAACGAGTGACTTCAACAAGAAACGGTCGAGTTGCGCCTCGGGAAGGGGATAGGTGCCCTCTTGTTCGATCGGGTTCTGGGTGGCGAGCACCAGGAACGGGCGGGGCAGCGCCCGGGTCTGTCCACCGGCGGTGACCTGACGCTCCTGCATCGCCTCCAACAGCGCGGACTGCGTCTTGGGGGTGGCTCTGTTGATCTCGTCTGCCAACAGAAGACTGGTGAACACGGGACCCTCCGCGAACCGGAAGCTGCGACCACCCGACTCGTCAGTCACGAGAACCTGGGTGCCGACGATGTCGGCAGGCATCAGATCAGGGGTGAACTGGATGCGGTTCGAATGCACTCCTGCGACCGCGGCGAGTGTGTTGACGAGTTGGGTCTTGCCCAAACCGGGCACACCCTCGATCAGAAGGTGTCCCTCGGCGAACATGC
>JAGQSZ010000130.1 GCA_020439285.1 Microthrixaceae bacterium | reverse complement strand
GTCGTCACTCGTTCCATCCATCGACTCGATAGACACCCTGTTGGTCTTCGGTGATGACTCAGTGGCCGCTGCACCCAGCGATGCCATCGACTTCGAAATCCTCGAGTCGACCGACCGGGCTCGACGAATCGGACGAGTGAACAACGCCAACGGGTCGAGCTTGCTCAGCGGCCCCGATGCCGCCCAGGTGACCAGAGATGCGTTCAATCGAGCGGCCCTTTACTCGGCATCTGAATTGATCGGGCTGTCGGATCGGATGGTCGAATTGGCCGTCGGGTATGCAAGCGAACGTCAGCAGTTCGGCGTTCCCATTGGCAGCTTTCAAGCCGTGAAGCATCACCTGTCCAATGCCGCGATGCGTGTTGAGTTCGCTCGACCTCTGGTCATGAGGGCGGCGCACTCGATCGCGAACGGTGACCCCGACGCGTCTGTGCACGTTTCCATGGCCAAGGCCCGTGCGGCACAAGCCGCCGATGGTGCCGCACGAGTATCACTGCAGGTTCACGGAGGAATCGGCTACACGGTCGAATACGACCTTCACCTGTATATGAAGCGCTCATGGGCACTCGCCCGTGAGTTTGGCGACGCAAAGTTCCACACCCGACGGGTTCGTAACGGCCTCGGCTTGGGCTGACCTCTACGGTGTCATGAACTATCCAGCCGCTGGCGGCGACAGTGATGGTCACACAACGCGCGACGCCGAATCGAGCCGCTGGCTCGGCTATCTGGACGCAACGGTCGCGGTCGAGATAGTCGGAGCGGTGATTGACCTGACGGGGCCCGACGCCGTCGCTGACTGGCCCTTTGATGGTCAAGTTTTCGCCCTGACGGCATGGGATCCAGCAGGTGCGACACGGAGTCGTCAGGATAACGATTCCCAGAATCGGAGTCTGCGTGTCGCGCTCGTAGATGCTGGCGCTCAAGTCTGGAATGCAGTCGGATACGCAGGACCGATTGAACAAAGCGCATTCTTGGACGAGGGGTTCGTTATCTGTGGGTTGACGGAGACCCAGACGCTGGACTTGGCGAGGTCATTCGGCCAAGAAGCGATCTATGGGATCGATTCAGCGTCTCTCGCAGTGGTAGCGACGAACTTGCAGTCACGCGAGAGCCGCCCTCGCTGCCGGTAACTCCTTGGTGGTCGGGCCCAGTGGGATGGGGCAATGCCACCGAACCCGACCTGCGCCAAGGCGCGACGGCTCAACCTGAGAGACATTCCTCTCAACTGTCTCCGGTCGTCCACCCGAGGGTGTTTCGACCCGGTTGGAGCCGTGGGATACATGATGACCAGGGGGTGTGACAGTGAAGGCCCGTCGATCGATCCACCGACGACTTTTTCCACCTATCCGTTCTCGCGGTACCGATTTGGGCCTAATCTCCTGTCTGCGGCGCACAAGCGCCAGGGAACCCATTTACCAAAGGGGTAATAATGCGAACAACCCGCTGGAAGGGACTCGTCGTTCTCGTCGCTGCTCTCGCGCTCGTCGGCGCATCGTGCAGTAGCGACTCCAACGAGTCAGACGGTACGACCACCACAGCAAAAGACGGTGGCTCCTCGGACCGTGGCAATGTGGACGGTGAACTCGTAATCGGCACCTTGGTCCCACAGACCGGTGACCTGAACGTGATCGCCAAGTCACTTTCGACACCGATTGACATGGCTGTTGAAGAGATCAACGCAGCTGGTGGCGTCCTCGGAAAGCCCGTCAAGGTAGTTCCTGGCGACGACGGCACAAGCCCAGACGTTGCCCGCACGACCTACAACAAGCTGATCAACACCGACAAGGTCGACGCAATTGTCGGACCGGCGCCTTCGGGTGTCGCAGCGAAGCTGGTCGATACCTTCCAGACCGACAAGGTCCCGGCCTGTTCGGGTTCGACGACCGCTGGCAACCTGACCGGCGTCGGCGGCGGCTACTTCTTCCGTACAGCTCCTCCGGACAAGCTGCAGGGACCAGCTCTAGCAACCCTGATCACCGGTGACGGCCATTCAAAGGTCGCGATCATCGCTCGCAACGATGACTACGGCAAGGGATTCGCTGACTACCTGTCGGAGGCTCTCAAGGAGTCGGGTGCCGAGGTTGCGACCACGGTTCTCTATGACCCCAACGGATCGAACTTCGACGCTGACGTTCAGAAGGTTGCTGACTCCAAGCCGGATGCAGTTGCCGTTATCGGCTTCAATGACGATGGCGCCAAGGTCGTCAGCGCGATGATCGCCAAGAAGATCGGCCCCGCCGACATGCCTATCTACACCGCTGATGGCATGAAGAGCTCCAGCTTCGCTGAGACCGTCGATCCGGCCGACCTGTCCAAGGTCGCTGGGATCAAGGGAACTGCTCCGGCATCCGCCCCTGCAGGCATCACGCACCCCTTCATCGAAGCTTTCGCCAAGACCGGCATCGACACGATCTTCTCGTCATATTTCTATGACTGCACGATCATGATGGCTCTTGCAGCACAGTCAGCAGACAGCGATGCAGGTCCGGACATCTCCGCAGCGTTCGCCAAGAACGTCGAGGGCGACAACGACTGCAGCAGCTACGCCGACTGCCTCAAGCTTCTCGAAGACGGCAAGACCATCCACTACCGCGGTGCGTCGAGCAACTTCGACAAGTGGGACAAGATGGAGCCAGGCACTGGTGCGTACGACGTCTGGGAGTACGACAAGGCCGGTAAGGACGTGACTCTCGACGTGGATCAGATCAAGATCTGACCCATCGGACCGCTCCGCTAGGAGTAACGGTCACTTTTCACGCAGGAGCCCGGGACTCGAAGTCCCGGGCTCCTGCGCGTCCAGTTGGGTGGGGCACTCCGTTGTGTTGTCATGTTGTCATCACCTATTCTGCTGTGCAGCGTTGTGCAGTATGGGGCTGTGTACAGGCTGAGGGGTAACAGATCAATGAAGCGTTTGTTGGGCATTTTGATGGTCGCTGGAGCATTGGTGGCTCTGACTTCCGCATGTTCTGCCGAGCCGGAGGACACCGGTCCGGCAGATCTCGAAGCACCAGTCATTCACTCCGTTGAAGTGATCCCGGCTGCGGTCACACCTGGGCAGCCGATGACCATTCGCGCGATGGTGAGCGACAATGTCGGTGTAACCGACGTGCTCTTCCTCGTTGGACGAAATGGTCAACCGTCTGGCTTCTGTTCTGACCACGCTGTGCTCACATCGGGTACCGCAACGCTCGGCACGTGGGAACTGTCCTGCACTGTGCCTACGGTCCTGAACGCAGGCACCTATCTGGTTGGAACTGCAGCGTTGGATGCCAGGTTGAACGGTACGGCTACAGCAGACGATTCACCAGCGGAGATCCGCGGTGAGTTCAGCGTGCTCAGTGAACTCAACGATGTTGATGCGCCTGTAGTGGACAGCGTCACGACTACTCCGTCCACGGTTGCTCCGGGGGCTCAGGTAACGATCTCTGCCCACGTCACAGACGCTAGCGGTGTCTCCGGCGTCGGCTTTGTGGTGCGTAAGGATCGAACCGACTCGATGGGTTGGTGTGGTGGGAGTGCTTCACTCACCTCAGGCAGCGCGACCGATGGTGTCTGGGAACTCACCTGCGCTGTTGATGCATCTGCTGGCCCCGGTGCCTACCGAGTCAACACGGGCGTCGTAGACGTGCTCAACAACATCGGTGGCGTTGGCGACGAGGGAGCGGACGCAGTTGCCGGCCCGTTCACCGTCTCGTCGGTGGCAGCTAACTGAGGTCAGTGTTTCCTGGCGAGTGACCCCAGGTACAAATCGATCACCTTGGGGTCGTTGATCAGTTCGGTTCCGGTGCCGGTGTAGGCAACGGAACCCTGATCGAGCACATAACCACGGTCGCAGACTCGAAGAGCTTTGTAGGCGTTCTGTTCGACTATCAGGATCGATACCCCTGATGATCGAATCTCGGTGATGCGTTCGAACACCTCGTCCTGCATGGCCGGTGACAGACCAGCGGAAGGCTCATCGAGTAACAGCAGGCTCGGTTCCATCATCAGCGCCCTGCCCATGGCGAGGACCTGTCGCTGACCGCCCGAGAGCAACTCGGCTCTTGTGGTCCTTCGTTCGGCGAGGACTCCGAAGAGGTCGAACACCTGGTCTCGCCGTGTGGCGAACTCATGGGGTCGCAGGAACGCGCCCATCCGTAGGTTCTCTTCGACGCTCAATGAGCCGAAGACATTGCGAACCTGGGGCACATAACCGACCCCGAGTTTCACGAGCTCGAACCCTGGGGTACCCGTGATATCAGACTCAGCTAGTCGGATCGTGCCGGAACGTATCGGAACGAGCCCGAATACGGCTTTGATGAGGGTCGACTTGCCAGCGCCGTTGGGACCGATGATTCCGACCATCTCACCGGTCGATACGTGCATCGTTGAACCTCGGAGGATGTCGACTCCGGCGATGTAACCGGCAACCACATCACGCAGTTCCAATAGCTCGGAACCTGTTGGTGTTGATTGATCTGGGGTCTCGGGTGAGTCACTCATTGATCATCATCCGATTCCGTCTCGTCAGATTCCGCATCTTCGGCCGGAGAGGCTTTGGCTGGAGATGCTTTGGCCGTGCCACGGTCTGCTCGTGAGTCCCTCAGATCGCCACTCGAGGCTCCCAAGTACGCCTCGATTACATGCTCGTTGGCAGCCACTTCGCTGGCTGTCCCAGAAGCAATGATCTCGCCTTCTGCCATACATACGACGCGGTCTGCCACAGCGGACACGACATCCATGTCATGTTCCACGAACAACACCGTGATGCCCTCTCCCGGCAGTTCGGCGATCTTGTCGAGCAGTGCTTGACGAAGGGCAGGGTTCACCCCCGCCATCGGCTCATCAAGCATCAGCAGCTGTGGAGACGCCATAACGGCACGGGCGAGTTCGAGCAGCTTCCGTTGGCCACCGGAGAGGATTCCTGCGAGGTCGTCCTTCTTGGCCCCTAGGCCGACCCATTCAACTAGCTCAGCCGCCCGTTCGCCGAGGTCTTTCTCCTGGTCGGACCAGGTCCACCTGAGTAGGGCTGATCCAAGCCGTTCGCCGCGTTGTTCCTGAGCGCCGAGGCGAACGTTGTCGAGAACGCTCAACCGCGGGAACACCCGTGCAGACTGAAAGGTCCTGACCATGCCGGCCCTGGCAATCGCGTAAGCGGGTTTGCCGCTCAGGTCGTTGCCCTCGAAGAACCAAGAACCGCCGTCGGGCTTCTCGAACCCCGTGAGCACGTTGAAGAACGTGGTTTTGCCAGCGCCATTGGGGCCAATCAGCGCGACGATCGAGGACCGTTCGACCTCTAGGTGATCTACCGAGACCGCCCTGATACCACCGAAGGATCGGTGGACGTCTTTGGCGACGAGGATCGGCCTTGAGTCGACACTGGTGTCGTTGCCGGATCGGGGTGAGGCTTCAACGTTCACCGATCACCGCCTCATCCTTGTTACCGAAGAGACCTTGTGGTCGGAATACCAACAGCAACGCGATCGCCACACCGACGAACACGTATCGCACGGCGCCCACGTCGGTGGAGTCGATGAACCACCAGCCGTTCTGCCCGATTGCTTGGGACAACAGGCTGTTGAACACCGAGATGACGAACCAGAACACGATCGAGCCGACGGTTGGTCCGATGACCGTGGCTGCACCACCGAGGATGACCACGAGATACCAGTTGAACGTGGTTTGGGCGATGAAGAAGTCGGGCTTCACGAATCCACCGTCGAAAGTAAAGATGATTCCCGCAACTCCAGCTATGACCGAACCCATGACGAACGCCTGAAGCTTCATGGCAAAAACGTTCTTTCCCAAGGATCGGGTTGCTTCTTCGTCCTCACGGATCGCTTTGAGTAGACGACCCCATGGACTCCTGGCCAAGGCCCATACTCCCAACGATGCGAGCGCTACCAAGGTCCACCCGACGATCATGGCCCACAGCGTGTTGTGGTTGTAGCTGAAGGATCCGATCCCGTATCTACCTTCGGGAATCGGGTTGATCGCATAGAAATCATCGGCGACATTGCTGATGCCAATTGGCCCGCCCGTGATGCTCTGCATCCTTGCCGAGTTGGCCACGACCCGCAGGATTTCCGCAACCGAAATCGTTGCAATGGCCAGGTAATCAGCGCGAAGGCGCAACGTGGGAAGTCCCATAAGGAGCCCCAGGATTCCAGCAGCGACGATCCCGACGATCACACCTACCCACAGAGGCCCGCCACGATTGACGACGATCGCTGCCCCGTAGGCCCCGACGAGAGCAGAGCCGACGTGGCCGAAGTTCAACAGTCCGGCGAAGCCGAACTGGATGTTGAGACCGATACCGGCGAGCGCACCCACACAGGCGGCGATCGCTATCGAGTCCCGCAGGCCGTCGATCATGGCTGATCCAATGCTCAGCGCCAACATGTCAGGCCTTCCTCACTCTTACGCCGAACACACCGGTTGGTTTGACCAACAGCACCAGAACCAGAGTTGCTAGCGCGACCACGATCTTCAGATCCGAGTCGAGCCAGAAGGTGGAGAGGTCCGAAACAACCCCGACGAAGATTCCACCGACCATGGCGCCAAAGGTCGTCCCGAGTCCCCCGAGTAGGACTGCGGCGAACATGACGAGCAGGACGTGCTGGCCCATGTTCCAGTTCACACCCTCGGTTGCCCCCAGCATGACACCGGCGAGCCCGCCGAGCGCCCCGGCGAACGCCCACACCAACAGGATCACGCGGTTGTCGTTGATACCTGAGGCGATCGCGAGTGACGGATTGTCTGATACTGCCCGGATCGCTGTGCCAAGCCTGGATCGTTGCAAGAAGAGCCCGACTGCGATCAGCGCGAGGAACGCCACGATGATGATCACCACGTCCTTCGGGCGCAGCGCCACTGGCCCCAGATCTATTGACGGTGGCTGTGCCGCATATTGCGAGAACTGCTTCGTGTTGGATCCGAAGATGACAGCGAAGAAGTAGCGGGTTGCGAGCGCTAAGCCGATCGAGACCACCATCTGGGAGATTATCGGCATGCCGCGGCGTCTCAGTGGCCTATAGACAGCCACGTCGAACGATGCACCGAATACAGCAGACACGGCCACTCCGCCAACGGCTGCGATGATCAACGGCAGTCCCAGTCCGCCGTTGTTGGAGTTGAGATACCAAGTAGCCATGGCGCCGAAGGTGAGCAACTCGCCGTGTGCGAAGTTCGTCAGTCCGGTCGTGCCGAAGATGAGCGATAGCCCGACTGCGGCAAGTGCGATGACGAGTCCGAATCTGAGGCCGCTGGCGAGCAAGCTCGCGACGCGTTCGAACGTGGTGGGACCGGAAACGGTTGACTGCTCTGCGTCTGTCAGGCGAAAGATTACTGGTCGGTCGTTCTGCCCGAGGACAATCGGTTTGAGTTCGGTGGGAGCATCCTTGGCGAAAGTCACCCCATCTGGGAACGACTTCTCGTTGAGTCGGACTGTGTACTGACCAGAGTCCGGCACAGCCACGGCGACGAAACCATC
>JAGQSZ010000129.1 GCA_020439285.1 Microthrixaceae bacterium | reverse complement strand
CGAAGCGTGCTACTCAGGGTGGGCTTTCTGGGCGCAGGGTTTATTGCGAACCTGCACGCTTATCAGATCCAACGATGTGAAACCCCCAATGTGATCTCGTCGGTATTCGATCCCGATGCCGACCGGGCCGCAGGTTTCGCTGACCTGACCGGTGCCCGTGCCTGCCGCTCAGCAGGAGACGTGATCGAGTCCTCGGACGTGGTCTTCGTCTGCAACTGGACCTCAGAACATCCCGACTCGGTGGAACTCGCAGCCAAACTCGGCAAGGCGATCTTTGTAGAAAAGCCACTGGCAAAAGACCTTGCCTCTGCAAAGGCTGTGGCACGAATAGTTGACGATTGCGGCGTACCCAATGCCGTGGGCCTCGTGCTGCGGTCATCGCCGGCCTTCTTGGCCGTACGCCACCTGATCAACCGTCCCCAGCTCGGACGCGTCATGAACATTGCTTTGCGAGACGATCAGTACATTCCGGTTCAGGGCATCTACAACTCTGATTGGCGGGTTGACTCTGCCCGATCCGGGTCGGGTGTGTTGCTGGAGCACTCGATCCACGATCTCGACATTCTCGAATGGCTTTTCGGGACAATCACGTCGATCAGTGCGCTGTCGTCGAACTTCCACGGATATGACGGGGTCGAGGACTCGGTTTCACTCACCGCTCGATTCACGAGCGGGGCCACCGCAACGCTGTCCACTGTCTGGCACGACGTCCTCAGTAGGCCCTCCGAACGAATGATGGAGGTATTCGCGGAGAACGCGTATGTGGGAATGCGTGGCGACCTGTTTGGGCCGGTGGCCTGGACCCAGCAGTCGACAGTCGCTTCGGGAAGTTCGCCCGGCACCGAGATGACCGGAGGGGGATCAGGCGAAGTGGATGGATCATCGATCGTCGACTGGCTTGCGGGCAACGGTGTTGAGGTCATCAGCGCCGAGGAGCGGTTCCTGCGCGCAGTTGCATCGGGCTCCCGAGACACGGGTCCGTCGGTTGCAGAGGCTCTGCGGGCTCACGTGTTGATCGATGCCGCCTACCAGTCGGCCAACCTCGGCGGGCAAGCGGTAGATGTACCGGCCTGAGCCATCGAATCTGTCACGGGGCAGGACCGAAGGACTGGTGATCTGATGCGTCGACTGGGAGTGAGCGCCGCGCTCGTCGCTGGTCAGTGGATCAAAGGTGATGTGGCGATTGAAACTGGAGTCGTAACCGCAATTGGATTGTCGCCACCGGTCGGGTCGGCAGTAGCGGTCTCCGGCTTCGTTGACCATCAGATCAATGGCTTCGCGGGGGTCGACTTCGGGCACACCGACGAGGCCGGCTACGCCCGGGTCGCCTCACGGTTGCCCGAGACCGGAGTTACGGCTTTCCATCCGACGCTCTATTCCTTGTCCCGCGAGCGGTACATCGATTCCCTCGGATTGCTGGCCGAGGTGCACCGAAAGCGGCCTGCCGGAGCGCGGGTGCTGGGCGCGCACCTCGAAGGGCCGTTTCTGTCGCCGCCATGGGTAGGCGCACACGACGCTACGACATTCCTTGAGCCTGACCCCGAGGTCGTCACCTCGCTCATTTCAGCAGGTCCCATCGATGTGATGACCGTCGCGCCTGAACTGCCCGGTGCCCTCGGACTTATCCGACAACTCGTCGCCAACGGAGTCACGGTGAGTATCGGACACACCGACGCGTCCGCTGAGCAATGCAGGGAGGCGTTCGATGCCGGGGCGTCAATGATCACCCACTGTTACAACGCTCACCGACGATTCACGTCGCGTGATCCGGGCCCGATGGGTGCGGCGTTGACCGATGCCCGGGCTTCTATCGGCCTCATCGCTGACGGAATCCATGTCGCCGATGATTCGCTGCGCTTGGCAGCCAGTGCCGCCCCGGACCGCTTGGTGTTGGTGACCGATGCGATCGCCGCAGCCGGTGTCGCCCCGGAGGAGTGGAACACTCTCGACTCACGAGTGAGGGTTGCTGGAGGAGCCGCCCGACTGTCGGATGGCACGCTCGCCGGGAGTGTCGCAACGATGGATGCTTGCGTTCGCAAGATGATCTCGCTGGGCGTGCCGAGCGAAGCGGTACTGCACGCCGCCGGTGGCAACCGTCTACGTCCGGGTGCAGCGGTCGACCTCGTCTTCCTTGACGACGGTTGGCGAGTCCAAGAGGCCCTCATCGTCTGAACCGGTGCGAGCCTACCCACACGGGGCGACAAGTCGGTTGGGCGTCAACCCAGAACCCGTCGGAACATCTCCATGTAGGAATCGACAGTCGCCGTGATGGTGAATCGTGCCTCGGCGATCTGTTGGGCGTGAGCGCCCAAGCGTTTGGTCGACTCCATGTCCGACACCGCTTCTTCGATCGCGGATGCCAACGCCGCTGGATCCTCCGGAGGGACGATCCAGCCCGTCTCGCCCGGGACCACGGCTTCTCGAACGGATCCGACATCAGTGGCGACTACAGCAAGCCCGGCGAGCATCGCTTCGGCGACAGTCACTGGGAACCCCTCAACCCGGGATGGCAGCACGAACAAGTCGTATGCCCACATGCGGTCAGCGGCTGGTTGGTTCCAAGGGAGTTCGATGAACGTGACCCGCTCATCGAGATCCAATTTGGTGCATTGGGCTTTGAGAGCATCGGTCTCTGTCCCATCGCCGATGATCACAAGTCGGCACGGGCTGTGAACGAGCGCGAACGCGTCGAGTAGGACGTCGACGCCCTTCACGGGATCATGGCGGGCTACCGACAACACCGTCGGTTCCGGACCGCGATCGACCGGCTCATGACCCACTCCGGGGACACCGTGATAGATCGTCGAGATCGAGCGTTGTGGCAGTCCGCTCGACGATTCGATGATCCGAGCAGTTGCCTCGCCCACAGCGAAGTGCGCATCGAGACGAGGAGATGTGAATCGTTTGAGCGCACCCGAGGTCGAGGACCACACACCCATGGGGGAGTGCTCCAGAGCAATCCGCTTGATCCCGGGAATCGACAGCGAAGCGAGCATCGCCCACTGACACGAGGACGCAGTCGACAGGCTGAACTCCAAGACGTCTGGTCGGAGCCGCCGAAACATTTTCCGGTGTCTGAGCATGCCGCGGATATCGCTCCGGTTCTCGATCGCAGGTAGGACCAAACCGTCAGTGCCGGGACGATGCGACCTAACCCAGTCGACGACCTTTTCGTCCACGCCCATGATGGTGACCCGGACTTGTTCTGGCAGAGCCGTGATCACACGGCCCAAGTTCACCTCGGCTCCACCTCGTTGGGTCGAATCGAGATAGATCACCAAGTGGAAGGGGCGTGTCGTCGTCGAGTGACTCGGCATCGGTTCAGTCTGCCAGCGTCGACCGATCCCATCGACCGAGTGACTAGGCGATAGAGTCAGATTTCCGATCCGACCCGAAATTCTGGGGGTATTCAATGTCGCAGGCCACCGAAGCTGCTGAGACCACCATCACCGAAATGACTTCAGTTGATGACACGGCAGAAGAACTCGTGGTTGAGGAACTGCTCGTCGAAGAGGTGTCCATCGACGGGATGTGCGGCGTCTACTGAGACGCTCTGAAGTCCCGGGTTGCTGGCCCGATGTGATGCCGACCGTTTCGGGCATCGATCGGTCACACACACATGATTGAACTCGATAGTCGTTGTGAGCTGAATCCAGCTGTGTCGCTCCGACCGGAGCGTTTCGGCGCGCTTGTCTACAGCTTCGACACCCGACGGCTGTCGTTCCTCAAGCATCGGGACCTGGTTCGTGTCGTTGAAGCGCTCGGTACACACGAGTCGGTCCGCGAAACGCTGGAAGCCGAATCAATCGACACCGAACGCTGGCCGTCGTTCCTGAATGCACTTACGACACTTGTCGAGTCGGAGATGATCAATGAACTCTGAGTCCGTACGTCCCGTTGTTGCCGCACAGCCCAGAGCAGCTACTCGTTCGCTGGTCGAGGAATTCAAAGAGGGCCTCGACGCTCCTATCTGTCTGACCTGGGAGCTGACCTACGCATGCAACCTGTCGTGCGTGCACTGTTTGTCGTCATCAGGACGCAGAGACCCGCGGGAGCTCACCACCCAGGAGTGCTACGACCTGATCGACGAGTTCCAGCGGATGAAGGTGTTCTACGTCAACATCGGTGGCGGCGAACCGATGCTGCGAACCGATTTCTTCGACATCCTCGAGTACGCCGCCGCCCATGACGTCGGCGTGAAGTTCTCCACCAATGGGACCTACATAGACGAGGCCGCTGCGGCTCGCCTCGCGTCAATGGACTATCTGGATATCCAGATCTCCATCGACGGTGCCGACGCAAGCGTCAACGATCTGATCCGAGGCGAGGGTTCCTACGCCGCTGCCCGCCGAGCGATGGACAACCTCGCTGCCGCCGGGTTCGGGGCGTTCAAGATCAGCGTCGTCGCCACCCGCCACAACATCGACCAACTCGATGGATTCAAAGCGATCGCAGATTCGTATGGTGCACAGTTGCGGCTCACACGGCTGCGGCCATCGGGCAGGGCAGTCGATTCCTGGGATGAACTCCATCCGACCCAGGAACAACAACGCCAGCTGTACTACTGGTTGCTCGACCGTCCCGACGTGTTGACCGGGGACTCGTTCTTCCACCTCTCCGCGTTGGGTGATCCGCTACCCGGACTGAACCTGTGCGGTGCTGGTCGAGTGGTGTGTCTGGTCGACCCAGTCGGTGACGTCTACGCGTGCCCGTTCGTCATCCATGACCAATTCCTCGCCGGCAACATTCGGGATGACGGCGGGTTTTCACACATCTGGAGAAACTCCGACCTGTTCGTCTCACTGCGCGAGCCCGAGAGCGAAGGCGCGTGCACAGCATGCGAAATGTACGACGCCTGCCAAGGCGGATGTATGGCTTCGAAGTTCTTCGTCGGACTCGAGCTGACCGACCCTGACCCCGAGTGTGTAAAGGGTGCAGCGGAGCCACTTCTCGAGAAGGTGGGGGCTACGGGTTCGCTGGTCCCACGCCCCTCGGTTGATCGCTCCCGTCCCGGTGTGCCGGTGCCGTCACCGGTCAGGCTGCGGAAGCGTCAACGAGTCTGAGTCGACCGCTTCGAGGCACCGGCCCGTTCAAGCGGGAACCTTGGACACCTTCACGGCCAAGAAGTTGTCCACATGGCAACAATCGACACCGAAGGTCAACAGGCCGCATCCTGGTTCAAGCACGGGCGTGGTCATGGTGACGGGATCGCCGGTACTCGGCACGGTGTGGACGGTGCCACCCCAGTCCAACTTGATCGATCCGATCGAACCCATGCCGCCGGAACCCGTTTCGATCAGAACCGCAGACTGCTCATCGAGACACATCAATACGGTTGCGATCGGGCCGCCGCTCGGATATTCCAAGGTCGGCTCCCACAGGTTAGCTACATACTCGCCGGGTACGTTCAGCACGGCTTTTGGTGCTGCAGCGGAACACGAAGTGATGGCTGACAACAACGCAACGGCGGCGATCACGACCGCTGCCCTTGCGGCAAGGTTTCCCTTCAATCGCCCCATGGAAACTCCTCGCTGCTCTCAGAGCCAGACTTCATTCCGACGCCGGCGAAGTTGTCTGCTGCGGCTCATTCTATTCATGGTGAGCCTCGACTCCGAGTGAATGTGGCACCTGACCAGACCACGTTCGTCACTCCACGGTCGTCGATCCAAGGCCTCATAACTGCTCGCCGTTTACGGCAATCGTCCGTGATGAGGCACGATGTTGTCCGTGAAGCTGCTTGAACCGGTTCAGATCGGAACGCGGATAGCTCCAAGCCGAGTCCTATTTGGTCAACATGAGACCAACTTGGGCGACGGCCGGTCGTTCTCGGATCGTCACGTGGCCTATTACGCCCGTCGGGCCGCGGGCGGTGCCGGCATCATCGTCACTGAAGAAGCCTCGGTCCACGAATCCGACTGGCCCTATGAGCGCGCACCCTTGGCATCATCGTGTGCCCAGGGATGGGGCGCGATTTCCGCGGCGTGTCACAGCGAAGGTGCTTTGGTGATCGCCGCGCTTGGACATGCTGGTGGACAGGGAACCTCACATTGGAGCCAGCGTGAGCTCTGGTCCCCGAGCAGGGTCCCCGAAGTCAACACGCGTGAAGTCCCCAAATGGATGGAGGAGTCCGACATCCAGGCCGTGATCGACGGATTCGTGAGCGCCGCTCGATCAGCGGTTGTCGCGGGCTGTGACGGAGTCGAGATCAACGCCGGTCAATACTCATTGGTTCGCCAGTTCCTGTCTGGTCTCACCAACCATCGAGGTGACGAATGGGGAGCGGACCGGACCTTGTTCGCCCGAACCATCTTGGAGCGAGTCCGAGGTGTGATCGGCGAAGATCGGATTCTGGCGCTGCGGCTGTCGTGCGACGAGCTCGCTCCATGGGCCGGGATCACCCCCGAACAGGCGCCCGAGGTGATCGCAGGGATCCTCTCTCCCGCTGATGGACCCAGCGCCAAGGTCGACATGTTGACCGTCGTACGCGGATCCATCTATTCGGTCTCAGCAACCCGACCTGACGGGCACACACCGACAGGATTCAACCTTTCGTTGGTCTCCCAAATCTCTGACTCGGTGCGGGCGCTCGGTGAAGACGCACCGCTGGTCGTTGCTCAAGGGTCGATTGTCGATGTTGATATGGCCGAGTCAGCGCTCACCGATCATGGGTGTGATCTCGTTGAGATGACCCGCGCTCAGATCGCTGATGCAGATCTGGTGGCGAAAGTCCGACGGGGAGACGTTGACCGAGTTCGACCTGCGACACTCGGCAATCAGAGAACCCAGGTTCGCGACAATCGCAATCCGATCGTGACATCCACCAGCGATCCTCGATCGGGCCACGAGACCGAGGACCCAGATCCTGACGAGTCAGCGCTAGTGCTCGGCCGGGTACTCGTGGTCGGGGGTGGACCCGCTGGTCTCGAGGCGGCACGGGTTGCCGCGAGACGGGGACATTCAGTCGAACTCGTCGAGTCATCGGATCGATTCGGAGGCGCCGTTCGAGTCGCCCAAGCTATGCCCGGGTTCTCGCGGTTGGGGCTGTTGGTCGACTGGCTCGTCTCTGAGTGTCGAGCGCTCGGCGTGGACATGCGGGCGTCCGAATCCGTCGATGCAGCGATGATCGGGGCGTGGCTAGACCAGCCAGAGGACCTGCCCGGCGGACGCCACGTCGTCATCGCCACCGGTGGGGAACCGGGCAGACTCGGATTCGAAACGACGCGAGCCGCCGTGGTGTCACACGTTGCCGATGTCTTCGAAGACCCATCCGTGCTGCCATCCGGTGAAGTGCTCATCTGGGACCCGATCGGCGGACCATGGGGTGTGGCGTGCGCAGAGATGCTCACAGGAGCGGGTCGCAGCGTGCATCTGGCGACTCAGGACAACATCGTCGGTAACGAACTCGCTCGATCTGGAGATCTGGCACCAGCCAACGCCCGGCTTCAACAACTCGGCGTGAATCTGCACCGCCGCCGCAAGCTCCGCTCGGTCAAGAAGAACGCAGCGGTGCTCGAGAACCGGTTCACCGGAGAGTTGGAGACGATTCGGGTCGCAGCGGTGA
>JAGQSZ010000128.1 GCA_020439285.1 Microthrixaceae bacterium | reverse complement strand
GGTCTCGCCAGTGCACCAGCTCAATGCCCAGTCGCTGCACATCAGCGAGCACGGGCTTCCAATCGAGCAGGAGTTCTAGGTCATCAACCATGGACGATGCGTCTGGTGTAAGCGCACGCAACTCTCCACTGTCTGTTGCTGGTGACAGGTAGAGCTCGGTTACGCCCGCTGGCAGTGACGCCAACAGGCCCATGAGCGCAGTTCGCCCACCTATACCCGAGTGCCGGACTATCTGATCGGGAGCCAACACGTTCTCGCTCTCAGCGAGTCTTCGGAAGGGGAACCCGACCCTCGGTTCGGCCTCAGCTGGTGGAAGGCGCACAGGTAGCGCGAACTCGACAGCTAGCTCCATGTACACGTCGAAGAACTCTGGTCGAAGTGGCAGGCTCTGCATGTGCGAGTCGAGGTGGGTCACGTCCACTCCCCATTGCATGGCCCGCTCTACCTGGGACCGGAGTTCGCGGAGTACCTCACCCACATCTGCGTGGTCCCACAGGTCGGCAATCGATCTGGGGAATCCTCCACCACCACCCAACAGCGACGGAGCTTGGGTTATGGGCCCCCACTTGTAGAACTGATACTCGCTGGTCAAGGTCAGATGAACACCGATGTCGTCCTCGGGCGTCGCATCGGCAGCCGCATGTGCAGCCCAAGCGCAGGGAACCATCAGCGATGCCGACGTCGCTACTCCTCGTCTGATCGCGGAGTAGACACCTACATTGGCCGAGTGGCAAAGACCCAGACCGTCGCAGTTGATGATCAGTATGCGCTGTTCGGGGCCGAACCCGAGTTTGTCGGCGAGCGTGCTCACGTGCCAAAGGTAGCCGCTCAAGCCTCCGTCTTCGATACCGCAGGCTTCACCACCAAGAGGCACCTGGCGAGGCACCCATTGTCAGAGCAGCCCACAATTCCGAACTTATCAGCGCCGATCCGTTCGAGTCAGCGACCGGGAATTCCGGCGAACAGGTCGTCCTCTGGGAATGCCACCCCGACCACAGACTTGGCAAGCATGTAGTCGTCATAGGGGTGGACAGATCGAGCAACGTCATCAGGCAGACCGAACCAGAATCTTTCATTCGGGTCGATCTGGGTAGCGTGCGACAACAGCGCCTTCTGTCCAACGTCGTAGTACTCGGAACGCTCGATCCGAGTGGTGGTCCGGTCGACTATTCCCGCTTCTGCCATGCGTGCGGCCCAGCGCTCCTCGAAGGGCGATTCGAGGCCCAACTCGATGAACTTCTTGTGCATCGCCTGCACACGGGCAAGCGACCACTCGATGTAGTACAGCTTCATGGGCTGCCAAGGATCGCCCAACTCGGGATACCACGTTGGGTCACCAGCACGCTCAAAGGCAGGTGCACTGATGTCGTGCACCCTGAGGTGGTCCGGATGAGCGTAATAACGCTGATCGTCGCCATAGGTGACTATTACTTGGGGACGGTCTCGGCGAATTATCTCGACCAGCTTGCCGGTCGCCTCATCAATTGGAGCATTCCAGAAGTTGTCCGGTCTCTTGTTCGCCTCGTCATCAGGCATCCCTGAATCCCGGTAACCGAGCAACTCGACCCTGTCATATCCGATGATGCTGGTGGCTTGGGCCAACTCCTGCATCCGAACCTCGTGAAGGTTCTCGCGGACCTCGGGGCGGTCCATCGCCGGGTTCAAGATGTCGCCGGCCTCTCCCCCGGTGCAACAAACCAACGTGGCAGGAATCCCCTGATCGAGGTATTTGGCGATCGTGCCCGGACCCTTTGACGATTCGTCATCAGGGTGGGCATGAACGGTCAGAAGCCTGAGCGGTTCGTTGGACATCGCATCCAGTCTATTTGGGCGTAGGTGGACTCGGACAGCGCCTTTGGAGTCAGCGAATTATCAACGGCCCGCCATGACAGATTCGCCAACTAGTCTGGGGGTGTGGATCCAGAGATTCTAGGAGCATCACTAATCGTATTGGGCGTCGTAATCAGCGCGCTTGAGTTGGTCGTCCCCGGATTGGTCATACTTCCATTCGGTTTGGGAGCGATCGTCGCTGGTATTGCGGGCGTGGCAGGTGTCGACCCGCTGTTCCAAGCAATCATCTTCATCGTCGCGTCGCTGGGTTTCTTCCTAGCGCTTCGACCACTGGCAAAGAAACTGAACGCTGGGGCTCATGATGGAATCGGATCGAGTCGACTCATAGGCAGCGAGGGAATCGTCCTCGAGGACATCCCACACGGCGAGACCGGCATCGTGCGAATAGAACGCGAGGAGTGGCGAGCAGAGTCGGCGAACGACTCAGCACTACCCTCCGGTGCCAGAATTCGTGTTCTGGAGGTCCGAGGGACACGAGTAGTCGTAGAAGTAATCGGGTCCCACGAATCACAGCCAGAAAGGCCACCCCTGCGATGACCACCGTGATCGCCATCGTCTTGATGGCAATAATTGTCCTGTTAATCATCGTCGTCGTATCGAGCGTTCGAATCGTTCGGCCATGGCAGCGAGGCGTCATCGAACAACTCGGCAAGTACAAGACGACCACAGACGCTGGATTACACCTGATCGTGCCATTCGTGCAGTCCATGAACCTGGTCGACATGCGCGAACAGGTTGTCGATGTACCACCCCAAGAAGTGATCACGGCCGACAACGTTGTCGTGAGTGTTGACGCCGTCGTCTATTACGAACCGACCGATCCTCAGCGTCTGCTCTATAACGTCGCCAACTTCATCGTTGCGATCACGAAACTGGCTCAGACCAACATGCGTAACGTGATCGGCGACATGTCACTCGATGAGGCACTCACATCTAGAGACAAGCTCAACCTCGATCTTCGTCAGATTCTTGATGACGCTACCGACAAGTGGGGTGTTCGGGTCGTGCGTGTTGAGATCCAGCGGATCGATCCACCAATCGACGTGATGAACGCGATGCACGAACAGATGAAAGCTGAGCGGGGCCGACGCGCCCAGGTCACTTCCGCTGATGGCTTCCGCGAAGCTGCGATCATGAAGGCCGAGGGAGAGAAGCAGGCCGCGATTCTCAGCGCTGAAGGCGTCAAGCAGAGCCAGGTCCTACAGGCTCAAGGTGAGGCCGAAGCTGTTCAGACACTTGCTGATGCAGAGCGGTACCGTGCGCAGATCACAGCTCAGGGCGAGGCGGACGCGATCCGGAGCGTCTACCAAGGAATTCACGATGGTGGCCCCACCAACGACTTGATCGCAATCAAGTATCTGGAAGCTCTTCAGGCGATCGCAAACGGACGCGCCTCGAAGATCTACCTGCCACTCGATACGAACAACATGTATGGATCGCTCGCAGGAATCGCCGAGTTGTTCAAGGGCGCCGGCGATGCATCCGCTGGCGGGAGAGACGCTTCAGCAGCTCCCGATTTCGCAGAGACACCACCTCCGCACGTGCCTCAATCGGCACCCTTGGGCGCTCCGCCGGCTCCGCCAGCGCCGCCTTCAATGGGCTGACGACACCAACCAACTGAACCGGCAACGCAGCGATGTACCGGGCGACCGGCTCAACGTGCGTGTGGGTCTAGCGGTACCAGTTCGACCTGTCCGGTCGGATCATCTTCGTCCTCGACGAAGGCCCAGCCGCACAGCTCAGCGAGCCGGGCTCGCCCCTCTTGTGGGCCAGACGCGATCAGTTCGTCACCCGCGTTGATCACAACCTCACCGCGGGGCCGGTACCGATAACGGTTGTCGCGCCGCACTGCGAGAATATGGAAACCCGGCTCGATATCGAGTTGCAGGTCGCCGAGGGACCGGCCATCTACCTCGGAACCGGCGCTGACGGGCACATGGGTGACAATTACATCAGCTTCACCGAGAGCGAGCTTCACGATCGGATGGAACCGGCGGTCATCAGTGACCAACCACACCATCTGGGCAGCTTGATCACCCAAGCTCACCGCAGCGAACGCCAACTGCAACAACCCGCGCAGTGGAGCCAGATCTATGTCTGACTTGGCTGCTCTCAGCACCCATAACTGCAGGTGGTCTTTCATTTCGTCCAACCGGTCGGCCAAGTGACGGACCTCTGCTGCCAGCCCTCCGTCACGGAGCGCCAGAGCCGAGTACGCGAGCCCCACAGCCGTCTCGGAGATGTTCTTCATCTCCACGAGTACATCTACGGCTCGATCCAGATCACTGAGCGCAGCACTGGGCACTGGGTCGGGTTGCTGCCAACTCGGCGCGGCTGCCAACTCGTGGAGCCGTACCAACCCCGCAGGCGACCCGCGCAGGAACAGCACATCGCCCGGTAACAGGACCAGATCGCCATCGACTTCTTCGATCATCCATGAGCGGTCTCGACGGATGGCCATCACCCTCATCCCGCACTGAACAGTCAGTTCGAGATCCTTGAGCGGGCGATGGGCCATGTGGGATCCCTCGCGGATCCACACCCGGTGTGACACTTCCTCGGCATTGGACAGATCGGCTATGAGCTCCTTGGGAATCCCAAGGCGGTGCGTGACGATCCGGGACACGTCCACAGATGTGTTCGCTATCCCCTCGATGGCCGAGATGATCTGCAGAACCGAGGCCATTCCTTCAGCCTCAGCCGGTCGCCGGACCGCGAGCAGCGCGACTGCACGCATGTCCATGACCAGATCGTTCATCCTCTCCTCGAGGCCATCGAGTTCCTCTGCCATACCCGGGTCGTCGAAGTAGACGGCGGCGTAGGCAAGATCGACCATGATCTCCGAAGAATCTTTGGCTTCGGCGAGCATGGCCCTGAGACTTCGGGGTCTGTCATCCATGTTGATAGTCCATAACGAGTCCGATCACTCTACGCGTTGACGACCAATGATGGAATGCCAAATGCTTTCTCACGCATCGCAGCCGACGGTTGAGGCTCAAGCCAACACTGCCAGTTGCCGAGACTCGGCGAGCAGCGTTCCATCTGGAGCCAACAGCTGGCCGTGCTCGACGAGGTAGCCATGTGAGGCAACCGGGCTTTCGAACAATACAAAGCAGAATCCGAGTGGATCAGCTGGAAGCGAACGGAAATGGATCGTCAGATCAACAGTTGGCACCGGTGCTGGCGCAGCCAATTTGCTGAACACCGGTGGCATCCACGCATCTGACATCGCAGCGAGAACTACCTCATCGACAGGTACCTGTTCTACCGGTCGAAGCCAGCCACCTGACCGTGCTCTCTCCCCCGCTGCCCCATCCGTGGTGAATGGAAGCGCTCCGATTACCCAGCGCAAGTCGTAGTGTGCCCGCATCGGCACGTCGCGATCAGGATCCACCTCAACCACCTCGACCGATTCCGGCACTGGGACTGATTCCAAGCCCACTACATCGGCCAGTCCATTTGATTCATCGAAGGACAGCGAATCCGGTTTGTCAGTCCCGAAAGCGCCGAGTGCCAACGCGATGAGTTTGTCATCCTGGGTCATCCTGGCGGTCAGGTTCGTGACAGTACGTCCCGATCGCTCAGTTACAACTTCTATGATGACGTCACCCTCGGTTGGTGGCCGAAGGTATTGCACCGTCAGCGATCTAGGACGTCGAGAGGCATCGTCCACGGCCGCCACCATGGCACGTAGCAATATCGCTGCGATGTAGCCGCCGTTGGGTCCAGTGATTATCCACCAGGACTGATGAAGAATCGCTCGATACAGTCCGCCGCCAATCGGCACCACCGAAGTCTCCCGCCCAAAACGGGTCGCTTTGTCAGCACCTGTTGGCGAATCACTTGCCTGAGAAACCATGGGAGTCATCATGGCTCAATCCCGATGGCGGGAATTGCACGACCTAATCTGTGTTTGACCCATGGCAGGAACAAGACACCACTAGTCATGGGCGGGAGCAACATGTCACGCAATCCGATTCTCAACGACAAGGCCTTCGGCACCGACAGCGCCGGGCTATCCCCGAGTGAGGAATGGGCCTCGGCACAAGCTGGAGGGCTGGGCGCCGCTGCAGGCGGAGCGTCAGAGGCCGCATGGCAACGGGCTTCCAACCAGCCCCAACAAGCGCAACCGTACGCGCAGCCCCGTCCCGCTCAGTCGGGTGGACCAGTCATTGGTTCCGTGGACGGACACAAGACGATGACCGTGGGCGGTGTGTCCGCTGCGTCACTCGTCATGTTCGTATTTCTGATCATCGGGGCGTTCGTCGGTTGGGCTCAGATCAGCGTTTCACCGGTTGGTCAGGCACTTGACGGGTCCATCGTCTACACGGCTGACCTCAGAAGCCCCGTTCTGTTCTTCGCTGCTCTCATAGGAGCCTTCGCTCTGGCGATAGTCACGGCATTCATGCCAAAGATCGCCCGGTTCACCGCAGTGCCTTATGCCCTGCTCGAGGGCGTGGTTCTTGGAGCGATCTCCCACCTCTACGAAGTCGATTCAAGTGGAATTGTTCTACAGGCCATCCTCGCCACCTTCGGCGTGTTCGCAGTCATGCTCCTGTTGTATGGCCTACGGATTCTCCGGGCCACGCCCAAGTTCGTCAAGGGTGTGATCGCCGCCACGTTCGGGATCATGGTCATGTACTTGGCCGGTTGGATCATCAGTCTGTTCTCGAGCAGCTTCACACCATTCTGGGCATCAAGTGGTGCGATGGGAGTTCTGATCAGTGTTGTGATCGTCGTGGTCGCTGCACTCAACCTGATCCTGGATTTCGACTTCATCGAGCGTGGCTCGCAGAACAATCTGCCTTCCTATATGGACTGGTACGCAGCGTTCGGTCTCATGGTCACCCTCGTTTGGCTGTACCTCGAGATGCTGCGACTGCTCTCCAAGCTGCGCAACTAGGTCCTTCGGTCAAACGCTAGGCCCGGAATCAGGCCGCTGGCTCAACGACCGTTGGTGCTCCAGTGCCATGGTTCTGAAGGCAGGTTGTAGAACCCGAACCGAGACGCGTTGGCACTCAGCCAGATGAACGCCGGGTTGGATCGAGACGTGATGAGGAACCCTCCGGATTTCAGGTCCATCGCCAATCCGCGCTCATGCATGGAACGGCCGGGGATCGCCGTTGGAGGCGTGCACTGGCTGGAAGGCTTTTCGTAGATGTCGTAGTAGGTGGTGCCACAATTGGCCTTGCGAGTCTCGATCTGGGACTGGCTGTCCCTGTAGCCACCACCACTCAACGAGAACCCCGCTGCCGTTGCAGCGTTGAGTAACCCACTCACCTGGGACGCCACTGACTTGTGGACGGGAATTCCTCCGACATAGACGATCTCAGCCCAAGTCACGATTCCCGAAGGCGTGGACGGCGTTGAAGTTGTGGTTGTAGCCGACGACTTCGGCTTCGTCGTCGTGGTTGCCTTGGGTTTGGTGGTAGTGGTCGCCTTTGGCTTGGTTGTCGTCGGCGATGACTGGGCCCCAGAACTAGACGAAGTAGAGGAGTTCGGAGTCTTGGCGACAACGTTTGTCACCTTGGGCTGCTTAGAAGCGGTCGTCGATGCGAGCTTGGCGACCTTTTCCGATTCGCGCAGGGCCAGTTCACGGGCCGCTAGTTCCTTTGCTGCCTGCTCATCGATGGCCTCCAGAGCTGCTGCCTCGGCGAGGGCGTTCTCCAGGCGCTCGTCCATCTGGGCGACGAGTTGAACCTGTTCACTGCGCAGGTCCT
>JAGQSZ010000012.1 GCA_020439285.1 Microthrixaceae bacterium | reverse complement strand
CAAGAGGTCCACTGAATAAGCGTGCCTGATCTGAAATCGCCTGCAATAGACCAACCTCGTCAAGCTGTGGAGGCTGAAGGTCATACACCAGGCGTCGAATATCCACGATCGTCGATCTGAGATCAATCGCCAGTTGAGCGATAATCGCTCGCGCCGCACCGGTATCAGAGCCGATGAGAATCGCAGCGCTATCCAGCTTCATCCTTACCGCCGCAAGCGCGGGGCCGAGTCCATCATGGAGGTTCCTGACAACGAGGCGCCGCTCTTCCTCACGAGCTGTGATGAGAGCTCGCCGTGAACGCTTGAGTTCTTGGCCTACTGCGACAGCTTGGACCACGGCAGCTACCGGTCGAGCCAACTCGGTCAGCGTCGAGATCTCCGAACTTCCCATCCGTGAACCTCGCCTAGGTGAGACCACAAGCTCACCCACCTGGGAGTCTCGGAACATGAGTGGAAGTGAGTGAGTCTGGAGGCCAAGGTCACCGAATCTTGCTGCCTCACCTGAGTCCGCGACCATCAGAGCCACGCCACCCAGACGCAACGAGTGTGCGACAGCCTCGACCACCTCGTCGAGCACCGCATCTGCAGAATCTGCCTGGTCCAGTTTCTCCCCTACCTTCGCCAATGCACGGTGAGGATCACCACGGTCGCCATAAAGCAACCGCTCGACACCACGCTGGACCCGATCGCGGAGCATCGTGAACACACCCACCCCGACTGCCGCTGCAACCAGCGACGGACCTATACGGAGTTCACTGTCGGTCAGAACCCCGAAAATCCCGACTACAGCCACATACACGGCGGTCACGATCGCTATCAGCGCCCCGTAGATGATCGACATTCGGATCAACAGATCCAGGTCCCAAAGCCGGTAGCGCAATACAGCAACAGCAAGCGACGCCAAGAAGACCGCTAGGGCCAAAGGGCCTGTCCAAGCGAACGCCAGGTGATCACCGGTCCATGGAAGCAACTCTATGGATACCTCGATCGCCAGAAACGTACCTCCTGCAAAGACCCACCGCAGCTGTTGACGAGTCTCTGTATCGGCCGTTCGTGTCCGTACCGCAAGAGCAGCAATCGACAAAACGATGATTGCGGGGAAACCTGCCCGACCGATCGTTCCGAGCGCTGCTAACCCCGGCCAGTTCACACCGAAGGGATTGTTCAGGTTCGGCAAATCATCGGTGAATGGACCGGGCTCGAACATGATCTGGCCAGTTTCCAGAATTGTGAAAATGACCAGAGCCCAAACCGCTGGCATCCAACGTCTGGAAAGCAGCTTGCCGTCAGGAAACAACAGGAGCACCAACGGCAGAGTCGCCAACGAAATGACAAATGGCCAACTGCCCCACCACGCGGCGAAGGCAGCACCCGGCAGATCTCGCCCACCTATGTAAACGAAGACCGCCCATTCACGTGCCACCCCCGCGGTTGCGTTGGCGCCCGCAGCAAGAAGCATGATCCAGCCAATTGCGTTGTGAGGAACTTTGTGGGCCAGCAGCGAACCCGCGCCACCAAGCCCGAGGCCCATCATCATGTTGGTGAACCACGACGTGTCGATACCCAGATTGCGGTTCAGTGCGTGGAGGACTGCCATGGCTACCAAAGAAGCAACGATCGCGGCGCTCAAAGACCGGGCCGCCACGACCTGCATGTTCGACACCTGAGCCGTTTCGCCGGTCATACCCATGCTGATCACATCCGTAGGGCTGGTCATATCCATAGGGACCCCCAGTCCCGAGTGTCGCGCAATGCCGGCGAAACCGGGGATCGTTTCGATCCGAGTTCGCCGGCTTGCAACTCACGCCCACATTCAGTTGAGTGTGAACTCGCCCACCTGGGTCGGGGCGGCAGGACCGTTCTGGGCATCCTCGGTAGACACGTAGCCGTAGTGCCCAGAGGGTAGATCCAGGACAATCCAAACTTTCTGGCCAGGAGCTACTACGTCCACACCACCGGCCATAATCCCACCCTTTGCGTTGTCAACCGACGTGTTCTTGGCCAAAGCTTCGCTCACACTTCCGAAGTAGCCCTCGAGGGTGGCACCGTTATCGAGTCTCACGAACTGGATGTTGTGACGCTTCGTTCCGGTGTTCTCTACAGCGAAGGTCCCTTTACCGTTGAACCCATCAGGCATCGTGATCACCTCGTCGTCAATCGTGATCGTGCCGTCACTCTGTGGCGCTTCAGTGGCGGGTTCACCAGCAACGGTGAATTCGTTGATCATCCCCATCGCAAAGTGCGGGGTGCCGCTGTCGTCGGTGAAAAAGCAGATGATGGCATAATTCCCCGGCTTCAGATCAGGAGCTATGACTGTGGATTCCTGTCCCGGCCCGACCGATCCCGGAGTTCCGTACGAAGCATCTGACCCATCGGCCATTAGAGCTTCCGCGGCGCTGTCGTCAGGGGATTGCACCGCTGTCTTGAGTTGATCGAGCGTGACTCCGTCCTTGAGCCGAGTCACCGCCATCATGTGCGACACCGAGTCCGTGTTCTTCAGTGTTATTGACCCGATTCCGGGACGCAGCTCGCCCGAGACCTCGTATGTCATTCCTGGCGCCGTAATCGTGATCGCGTTGGCGATCCCTGCTTCGGACTCCGATTTCGCAGGCGTTGTCTGATCGGACTTCCTGGCAGTTGTAGAGCTAGACGACGCGGCACTCGTGTTGTCGGAACTACATGATGTGAGACCTGCGAAAAGGCATAGGCAACTTGCCAGCACCAACCATCTGGATCTCACCAGTTTCGCCCTCTTGGGTCCGGACTCTACCCGACTATTCATGAGCTTCTCCTTTGACAATCGGTGACTCTTTGACATCGTCACCCAACAGGAGTCCCTCACACATCGGTCCGATGTCCTAGATCCTCGGGAATCTTGTCCCGGGACAATCGCTGTGTGACCAGCTAGGAATTGCGCCGCGTCCGTTACAGGCGAAGCTATGCCGACGCCATCGGAGATCTTCCGTCCATCACGGGTTCGCAAGCTCTCATTCCCCGTTGTAAAGACGATTTCGATGAGTCTTCCGGAACGCTTGCACACAATCTGATACGGCACCTGCCCAGACCTCAGATGTCATCCGAGCTGTCAGGCAAGTCTGCGAGGACAGGTCCAAACTCCCACGCGACCTAAAACTCGACTACCGACCCCAAGAACCCAAGGGGTGGACCCGCTACCGTTAGTTCACCCCTTAGTGTGTGAGTATTGGTGTGGCCGGGACCGCAGCTCTGCGAGAAACCGGTCGCCGCTCGCCCACTCCTCGACGGAACGGATGGTCGGATTCACCTCGAGACCGACTCGGCGCTCGGCGCGCTCTGCCGCGTCGTAGACCTCAGCGCGCTCTGGATCACCCAGCACTAGGACGTCGATGTCGCCCGGCTGATACCCCGGAATTGACCGAACTCGGTCACTGGGGCTTCTTCATGTCTACGGACAGGACCACCTGGTTCGATCGAGCATCGGTCGAACGGAACTGGCCCCGAACGCCACAACACCCCGCCCGGATGACGCCGTGACGAGGTTTCGTGAATACCGGCGGCCCACTTTCATGAACCTCATTGAGCGCCCTCGGCAGGATTCGAACCTGCGACCATCGGATTAGAAGTCCGGTGCTCTATCCAGCTGAGCTACGAGGGCGGAAGGCGAAAATCTACTAGACGACGATCGACATGCTGGTATTGAAAGCACGCTCGGTTATCGAGAGTGGATACTGCTCAGGCCTGTCCGCCTCGGTATGAACCGAAACTGAACAGGTTCCCCTCCAGGTCTGCTACCGAGGCACTGCGCCCACCGTATTCGGGGTTCATTGGTTCCTGGATTGCAGTGCCACCCGCGTCGAGCGCTGCACGATAGACACGGTCGACGTCATCGTCAGTGTCGACAACGCAGTAACACTTCGCGTCGCCTCCCTTTTGGGCGAACGGACTCTCGGGCCGAATCGAGCCAAACATGACAGCACCGTTGTCGCCCCAGGCGTATTCAGCATGATCAACGATCTTCGGATCGGACCCGTTGGTGTAGACCACTACCTTGCGGAACCCGACTGCTTCGAGAAACGCCATCCCTGCGGTGGCATCTTGATAGCTGAGGGAGTGGAACAAGCTGGGTGTATTCATCTTCATATCATTACCGGATGCGGCAGGCTTTGGCAGTCACCACAACTCACTTTCAGATCGACCACCGGAAGCGTGTATGCTCCTAGACCGCTTCATGGTGGCCGTAGCTCAGCCCGGTTAGAGCGCCAGGTTGTGGTCCTGGATGTCGGGGGTTCAAATCCCCTCGGTCACCCCATTGCCAGAAAAACCCCTGATCGGCAGGGGTTTTTCTGTTTTTTGGCGGCGACCGTGGTTGGTCTAATGAACAGATACATAGCTAAGTGTTCATGGGTCGGACAGTCTTGTCATATGAACCTTGCACTCCGTCTCACCCCAGCTGACCTAGCTGATAAGGAGAACGCCGTCGAATCGGTGTTGGCCTTCTTGCGTGAAGCGGCCAGCGTGGGTGCCTCGGTGGAGCTCACTGCACAAGCACCGTTCATGACCCCAGATGAGATTGCGGCTCAACTTGGTGTTTCACGGCCAACAATCTCTCGTCGCATCAGAGCAGGCGATCTGAAGGCAGTGAAGGTTGGGAATCGTAACCGCATTCCGATTGCCGAGTTCGAACGCTTCCGCGGCGTGTACCTCGATGAGTTGGCGAACGTGCTCGCTGATGATTTCTAGAGCCACCGAGTGACACTGGTTTATCTCGACGCGAACGTTCTCGTCCCGTCATACACGCGAACCCTGCTCATCATGGCGGCACCCCTGTCAAACTTCACCGTGTGCTGGAGCCTTCACGCGGAGGCTGAAGCTGAGCGGCACCAGAGTGAGGGTGCGGTTCCGATTTCGATGCTTCGTGCCCGCTTCGGTTGGGACGCGCTGGTTCCAGATGGGAACATCGAACTAGAAGACACTGATATCAAGGACAGGCCGATCCTCTCTGCTGCAGCGCTGACGGGTGCCTCCTTTGTGGTGACCGAGAACATGAAAGACTTCGGCCAAGAGGACTTGGTGCGGCTGCGTATGTCGGCTGTTCATCCAGACCTTTTCCTTGCTCACCGACTCAGTGTGGATACCTACCGAGAGGTCCTTGGACGGCTGGCGAAAGCGCGTACACGTCTGCCGAACACCGCCGCTGACATGCATCGTGACGAGACCGGCGAGCGTCTTCCACTGCTCGCAAGGCGCATGAGGGATGCATACGAGGTCACAGTTGCGCAGTCGACAAAGGGCGCGCCGAGCCTCGCTTTTCGAGGGGTGCGCTGTGTCTCCTGCGACAAAAGCGTCAACAGGTCTGGAATGCTCGTGAGCGGCGTCTGCTCGGAATGCGAAGTAGTGACCTAGCAGTCCGGTAGCGCCCGCACAGCATGCGATCGCCCCAAATGGAATGGATGAACTCAAAGCATATGGAGGTACCCGAGTCATGATCCGTATTGCTGGGTATGATCCGGTGCTCCGAGATGTGTTACTAGAACTCTCCATCAGAGCATGGGAACCTGTGTTCCCGCTCGTTAAGGCCGATGTGTCGCCGTTCGTGTACCGGGCCTTCTACCCGGAAGGTTGGCGCACGCGACAGCGCAGTGATCTCTCCGAAGTTCTGGACAAGGAGCCGGAGACGGTTGACGTGGCGCTCGATGGTGAACGTCCCGTGGGTTGGGTTAGTACGCGACTCCATCTTGAGGACAACATGAGTGAGGTGTACGTGATCGTTGTAGATCCTGAATTTCAACAGCGCGGTGTTGGACGTATGCTTTTGGAGCAATCATTTCAGCGAGCGCGGGATGCTGGAGCGGCAATGGTGATGGTCGAGACAGGCGATGACACTGGACATGCCCCAGCTCGTGCAGCCTATGAGTCGATCGGTTTCGAGCGATGGCCCGTTGCTCGCTACTTTAAAGACCTCAGCGTCTGAGTACCCGGTGTTCTACCGAGTGCTGCGATCTCGATGTGAGTTGGCTTCTCTCTGCTTGCCGATCAACCCTGCTTCAACGAGGGCGGCGCGCACATGCTTGCGATTGCAGCCCAGGGCGTGAGCTATTCCGCGCATCGACGCGCCCTCACGGTGCAGTCTCGCGGCCAGTGCGGCGTCGTCAGCGTTGAGTCCCGGTTGGTGGCGATCGATGCCTCGCCGGGTGAGATGCTTCGAGACTGTAGCGCGGTGCACACCATACTTCTGAGCAAGCAATCCGACACTGAAGCCAGCGAGGTAATCGTCGACCAAACGATCCACTTCGGAGGGGGTGAGAACTGTCTACATAGGGACCCCAAATGTGAGTGTGACTCACGCTCCGAATGGTTGGTCTTTCTTCTCGAAGGGCCAACCATTCTTCATTTCGTGCCGCAGTTGGTTCGGATGCCCGGGTACCACGAACGAGCAGCGAACTATCTCCCGATCAGCGACATCAGCGACTGTGCAAGGGCTTCGACGAAATGCTCCTGTTGCTCAGGAGCCACCTTGTCGAGCGAGAGGTACGGGTTCAGGTCTTCCAACTCAACGAGGAGAAGTTCGCCCTGTTGTGTGCGGCACGCATCAACTCGTTGAATGCCGTGATCGATTGTGTTCCAGTCGATGAACTGTTGGGCGAAATCGATATCGGCAGCGCTCGGAATATAGGGCGCCAACTCCCACCGTTTGGCTGGGTCGGGGGTATGGAGCGCGTACTGGAACTCTCTGTCGACAAAGTAGAACGACACCTCATGGACGAAGTCGATCCGGGGTTGAATCAGGACATCATCTTCAGCAACTGTCGCCACCTCAGCACGGGTCACGAAACGAAGGCCCACGGAATCCGCGCCATGTTTCGGCTTCACGACGTACTGTTCCGCTTCAGGGAGTTGATCGAGGTTGGCAGCTGAATCGACCGTTGGTATGACCGGGTAGCTAACGACGGTGAGGTCTACCAGGTACTGCTTTCCGCCCTGATCACCTTTGCCGGTCGGCTCGGTATACAAGGGCACGCCCAGTTCTCTTACACGTGCGCGATAGGAGTCATAGGCCTCGAGGTGATTGAAGACAGGGCCGGTGTTCCGGACCAGCACGACATCGACGTCGTCCATGAAAAGCGCTGCGTCTCGCGGGTGACATGAAGCAATCCGGAAGCGCCCGGCGAGTTGGGCTGACAATGTGATGTCCTCGTCGCAATAGCGACGACCCGCGGCCTGATAGCTCAGGTCGGTCACCAACAGCAGCTTCGGCAGGCTCCGAGGGTCGGTCACTGGTCGGGCCTGTTGGTCTTTCTCCTCGAAGGGCCAACCATTCTGCGTATTACACGCCGCTTTGCGTGAGCTCCCACTTCGGAGGGAAACCGCTCATGGAACCGTCTCTGAGCACTCGAATCACTGATCACGATCAGAGTGGCATCCGGAGGCAGCGGCAGCGCCGGGTCTGGATTGGGTGTTGTGGCACCGTCGATGGTCAGAGCTACCACGTTGCACCCGGTCACCTCTCGGACCTTGACCTGTGCCAGGGTCCGACCATACATCTGCTTCGGCACCGGAGTTGAGAACATCTCGAGTCCCTCGGCGAGCACGAGACTGTCGCTGTCGCCGAGGCTGTTGAGGATCGCAGTAGCTCCGAGCGATGCATACGAGAGCACCGAGTCGGCACCCGCTCGATTGAGAGTCGCGACGTTGCGATCACGATTGGATCGTGCGATCACCTGAACGTCGGTCGCGATCTGACGGCAATAGATCGTCAGGTACACGTTCATGTCATCGTCGTGGGTCGTTATAAGAATCGAGTTCGCCTCTTCGATACCCGCTTGTTGGAGGACATCGAGGTGCGAGGCGTCACCCAACACGTACAGCTCTGGGTCACGGATCCGATCTGGTCGAGATTCGATGATGCGACAGCCCACGCCCTCGCTCCGCAGACCATGTGCCGCTGCTCGGCCAACTCGTCCGCCACCAATCACGATTACATGCGTCTCGTCGCACTGTTCGATTCCGTAGAGTTCGTCGTAGCGGTCGAGTTGCTCACGTGACCCGACCAGGATCAACACATCGGTCTGTTCGATCACGCTGTCAGGACCGGGGATCTCGAAACGTCCACGCTGCCAGATGCCAGCGATGTTCACCTGGCAGGTGGAACGCAGCGCCGCCTGTTGGACCGTCATGTCAACCAGCGAAGTCCCAGCAGCGCTTGCTTCTGCAACCAACAGGTCGCCGAACGCGCCTATCACCCGGGTCCTGGCATCACGGCCCAGAACCCTGCGTGCCATCGCCCTTCCCAGCAGGTCACCGAGTTGCACAACGGTGTCACAGCCCGCACGGGAGAGGACATCGTCGGCTGCTTCAGACGATGCCGTGGCGACAGTGGGGATGGACGGATCGAGTTCCTCGACGGTGAACACGATGTTGGTGTTGGTCATGTCGGACTGCGTGGCAACCACCATCGCCGCTTGGGACGCTCTGGCCGCCTCATAGGTCGCCGGATCATCGAGTGGTCCGACCATGACGTCGTATCCCCGATCACCAAGAGCGAGTGCGTCCGCAGGGTCCGACACGATCAGGGTGTAACGCATCTTCATGCGTCGGATTCGCCTGATCATCGCCTCGGTAACCGGGCCGAGCTGAGTGAGGATTATGTGCCCGGTGTACTCACTCCCCAGCCTCCTCCGTGTTCTGTTCGCATCACGTTTCGCTATCCAGGGCATGAAGATGAACTGGATGAACACGAACGGCAACAGGACCAGGATGAACATCGCGCCGCTGATCAGAACGATCACCGAGAAGATGCGACCGAGGTCGGATTCGAAGGTGATGTCGCCGAACCCGAGTGTCGACATGACCGTCAGGGTCCAGTAGATGCCGGTTGCCCAGCTGTAGGCACGGCCCTCGTAGCTCATGATCTCGTGGAAGATCGTCGTGTAGATGGCGATCAGGACCAACAGGCCAACCACGAGCCAAACCACGACGCGGGCGTTACGGCGACGAAGCGGTTGGACCAGAGAACTGATTATTAGACCGAGTGACTTCAACTACCCTCGCCTGGGATCGGGATCTCGAGGGAACATACTCGACAATCAGACCTGCTGAATCGATTGTCGACTGCGACAGATTCGGCTGAGGACGACATCGGGGCTCCCCGGGATCCGGACAGATAGGGTTTGCGCGAATGCCTTCCGGCTACTACAACAGTTCGGCTGACATTGTCAGAGGGAGCGCCTCTAGCTCAAGTGGTAGAGCATCGGACTCTTAATCCGCAGGTTCTGGGTTCGAGTCCCAGGGGGCGTACCACGAAAGACCCGCCAGAGATGGCGGGTTCTTCGCTTTTCCGAACCGATCGACCGGTTGAGCGAGCCGGACCATCACTGATCGAGGTCAGTCGTAGTACGAATCCAGTTCTTCCCAGAACTCCGTAAGGATTCCGGCGAGATCCAAGGGAGCTGCCATGGGAATGTTGTGGCCAACGTCGTCGATCTCGACTGCCCAGATGTCAGAAACCGACCAGATCATCTTCTGGTAGACGTTGTCTCGCAGTTCCTTGGTCCGCTTACCGCGAACAAGTAGGAGCGGGACGCTGATGTTGTACCAGTCTTGCCAGTAGCTCTTGGATCGCTGCCGTGTGACCGTCTCGATGAGTGGCTCCAGAGGTGTCCTCCACACGTAGGACCCGTCAGGGCGTTCGATCAGTCGTTCAGAAACGAACCGTTCGGCTGCTTCGTCGCCACGCCCGCTGACCAGGAACTTCGCTACCTCCAGGGCGGTCTCATGGTCCGGAAACTCGTCCGGTCGAGACATCAACAGATCCACGGTCTGTTCGATGTTCTTCTTCCACGCCTCTGGTCCGATATCGACCACGACAACGCTCGAGAACAACTCGGGGTACCGCGAAGCTGCGACCATGGCCACCCTTCCCCCCATTGAATGCCCGACGAGTCGGACCTCCTCGCCCAGATATCTCACGAAGCTGACCAGGTCATCCAGATAGTCCCTGACTCCGTAACCAGATTCTGGAACGACGCTGCCCCCGTGCCCACGCTGATCCAAAGCGAAGCATCTCGGACGTGAATCGCCCAGCCATTGAACAGTTGCGTCCCAAACGTCGGCGGTTCCGCTCAGCCCGTGGAGGAAAACCGCCGGGCCTCCTTCGGTCAATCCGTACGGACCTTCGCTCCATCGAATCGCGCGGAACTCACCCGCTGGTAACTCAACCTTGAGCTCGGTCGCCCCAGTCCGCTCCATACCGCCCAAACTAGTTGCCACTCTCCTATGCGTGGGCCGTCACTTGATCAAGACTGCTGGATTCATGATCCCGTCGGGGTCGAACGCGGATTTGATCCGTCGCAACACAGCGAGGTCGACCTCGCTGTGAGCGAGACCCATCCACGACAGCTTCGTTCGACCAATGCCGTGCTCCGCGCTGATACTGCCGCCCATAGCAATAACCAGGTTCAGCACGGCCTCGTCAGCTGAGTAGTCGTCGTTATCAAGTCCGGTTACGTTCACGTGGACAGCACTCTCGCCTGCGTGTCCAAACAACCAGGTCGTTGCCTCGGGAGCGACTCTGCGGACCGTTTCAGGGACAGCAGTCATGAACTCATCGAGCGCTCCTGGCGGCACGGCTATGTCCAGTTTGTGAGCAACGCCAAGTGCGGCGATCGCCTCGGTATGCAGTTCACGGTAACGCCAAAGCCGGGCTCTGCCAGTCGAATCGTCAGCGACCGCGACATCGGAGACACCTGCTAGAACTTCTACGGCTTCGGCCAGGACAGCGGTCTGGTCGTCTTGGCCTGCGACCTCGACGAGCACATACCCGCCGTCGGTCCTCGGGAACGGTGGAGCCATGGAGAACGTCGAACAGACCAGTCGCAATCCGTCGCCGAAGAACAACTCGATCGACTCAGCACCCGGGATTAGTCCACGCAATTGCTCGGCACTGTTGGTCGCGTCGCTCGGATTCTCAAAACGCAACAGTGCCGCTGTTCGGCTGCGGAACCTCGGCACCAATCTGAGTGCCACCCGGGTCAGGATCCCGAGTGTCCCCTCGCTGCCTGCGACCAGCGATGGCAGGTGATATCCGGTGTTGTTGCGAAGCGTGCCGCTCATCTCCGAGATGATCTCTGCTGTCCCGGCAACCATTTCGATACCCACGACTTGTTGTCGTGAGTCGCCATATCTAGACACTCGGAGTCCACCGGCGTTGGTTGCGACCGTGCCACCGATGGTCGCCGAGTCACGGCTCGCTATGTCGACTCCGTAGACCCATCCGTGGTCCAACGCGGCTTGTTGAACTGTTGCCAGCGGAGTGCCAGCCAGAGCGGTCAGCCCTCCGGAACCAGCGGACACGGATTCGATTCCATTCAACCGCTCGGTGCTCACGACCAGTTCGCCAGACAGTGGGACCGCGCCGGCTACCAGGCCTGTGTTTCCGCCTTGAGGAACAACAGCGACCTGGTGTTTCCGGCACAATTCGATGATCGCAGCGACTTCGGTGACGTCCCCGGGACGCACCACTGCGGCTGAAGGAGCGACGAATCGTCCGGTCCAGTCACGTCGATAGTGGTGTGTCAGTTCGGGATCGGTCAGCACGTTGGCTGTGCCGACTACTTCGTCGAGTTCGCCGATGAAAGCCTTGTCCGGAACCATCGGTTCGATCCTCCCACATGGTGGGACGGCAACGACGCCGGATGACCCTTCGGTTCACCTGTTATGAGTACCCGGCGGAGTCACCCGGTGGATGAGAAAACGCAGGACGGAATCGAGCACGAAACCGAGTGCACCCACGATGACGATGGTCGCCAGGAGTTCGTCGTATGCGAGAGCATCCTTGGCGTTGACGATCGCGTATCCCAGACCCTCGCTCGAACCGAGCATCTCGACTGGGACCAACACGATCCAACCCACACCAAGCGCTACCCGAAGTCCCGTCAGGACAGGTAGGCGGATCGCCGGAGCGATGATGCTCGTGAACGCCTCGAACCGAGTTGCTCCCAGACTTCTTGCAAGCGCCAACCATCCGTGTGGAATGGCTCGAACGCCCGCCGAAGTGTTCAGGATCAGTGGCCAGACAGCGGTGAGGGCAATAAGGGTGATCGCCGGCGCGCTACCGACACCCATCAACACGATCGCAACGGGAGTCCACGCAACGGGTGAGATCATTCGGATGAACTGGAACAGCGGGGTTGTCGCCTTGTCGATGATTCTCACCGATCCGGTCAAACACCCGACGCTGATCCCGATGGCCGCAGCAATGGCAAGACCGGCACCCAGTCTGGCGAGGCTGACCCGGATGTCGAGCCAGATCGCTCCCTCTCCGAAGAGTCGAGCCAGGGCTTTGGCGGTATCCACCGGGTTGAAGGGCCGGTAGTGGCTAGTTGGTCCGGCAAACACCATGGTGACCAACGCCCAGATCCCGACAGCGATGACCGCTGTAACCACTGGTGCTGCCACATCGATCGGGCGCAGCCTGGAGTCGGAATCCGGACCGGTCGGAACTGATTCGACATCCAAGGTCTCAAGGATGTCATCGAGGGCAATTTCGTCAGGCACTGATCAACTCTGTTCTGGTGAAACTCTCGGGGATTCCGAACTTGGCCGCCCCGCCCAGATCTGCGATCGCCTGACGGGCAAACGCATCGTGGACCAGGTCCTTGTGGACCTCGGCGGGATCGACATCGTCCAAGAACTTCGACGACGGCTGCACAAGGGTGGTGCGAAGCCTCACCACGAGTTCTTCGGTGAATGAGGCGAACGGGAACGGTTGGAAGTTGACCCGGTCTATGCCCCACTCAGGATGCTGAATCGCTCCGCTGTCGATGTACTCGGGTACGTCGTAGTGGGTGAAGACTCGCTCTACCGCAGGTGCAGCCTGGGGCAACAACGGACGTGACCCACTGGTCAACAGCCCCGCCGCAGCGGATCGATCCGACTCACAGAACAGTTGAGCCTTGGCTACCGCTCGAATTGTGCGCTGGACCAGGTCGGGGCTCTCGGCGATCAACTTCTCGTTGACCACGAGCACGCAGCAGGCGTGGTCTTTCCAGATGTCACCGGTGAATCGTTCGATGCGGCCCACTTCCTTGACCTCGGCGACAGCGTTGAATGGCTCAGCAACGATGTACCCCGCGACTGCGCCGCTGGCGAGCGACGCCAACATGTCGGCGGGTGCCATGACCACGAGCTTGACCTCGGAACTGCTGGGCTGGCCATCGGCGATGGGCTTGAGCCCAACCTTGGCCAACAGAATCTGAAGCGAGACGTTGTGGATCGAGTACCAGAACGGGATCGCAATGGTGCTTCCTCCGAGTTCGGCCAAGGGGCGGCCGTCGGTAGCGACAGTGAGCGCTGAACCGTTCATGTGGTTCCAAGCGATCACCTTCACCGGCGCCTTCTGGATCATGCGTAGCTGCAGAGCCGTGGGCATCAACAGGTGAGCAATGTCGACCTTGCCGGTTCTGACCGCTTCGGTGATGGCGTCCCAACCTCGGAACAATGTCGGGGCGGCAACATCGACTCCTTCTGCTTCGTAGTAGCCCTCACGGAGCGCAACCAACAGAGGTGCGGCATCGGTGATCGGTAGGTAGCCGATCTTGAGTGGGCCTTTGTTGTCATTTGCTGTTGGCGTCGTATTTCCGCAACCGACGAGAAGCGGACTCAGACCAGCGGCGAGCCCGGTGGCTCCCGCCAGGCTGAGCAGAGTTCTGCGAGACAGGATCGAGTGGCTGTGGCCGTGAGCGCTATGGCCGTGGATATCGTGATTGTGGTTGTGACTTCTCATCTTGTTTCTGACTATTTGGGGGAAAGGGGCGTGAAGAAACTGAGGGCACGCTCCCGTGGGAGCGCGACCGTCGATGGGCATGGGCGCCCAGAGCCACGCACCTTCGGCGTGACTGTGGACCTTCGTTGACCGGCAGCGCCGGCTAGATACAGGCGAGGCTGGCGACGTGGTCGGCCAGTTCCTCCCTGAGTGACCCGGTGGCTGGTCCGTCTCCGAGGATTGCTCGAACGTCCCAGGTCTCGCTCATCCCCTGACCTGCTCCGGCAAGGACCCCGATGCGTCCACCGAGGCGAACGGCCTCGTCGACGTCGTGGGTGACGAACAGGGTCGTCACATCAAGTTTCGCTACGACTTCCAGTAACCAGTCCTGCAGAGCTGATCTGGTGCCGGGGTCGAGCGCAGCGAAGGGTTCGTCCAACAACAACACCTGCGGTTTGGTCACCACGGTTCGGGCAAGAGCAACTCTTTGTGCCTGGCCTCCGGAGATCTGTGACGGGTACCGGTCGAGCAGATCAGCGATGCCGAGTTGTTCAGCGATCTCGATCACCGCATCAGGTCTGTGGCCACGACGTGGACGCAGACCTCGTGTCTTGTATCCGTTGCGCCGGTACCGCAATCCCAACCCGATGTTGTCGGCAATGTTGTGCCATGGAAGCAGCATCGGTTCCTGGAATACCAAGCCCGTGACCACCTGTTGGTGAGGGTCCCCACCGAGTTCAACAGTTCCACTCGTCAGGCTGTCAAGACCTGCGATTACCCGGAGCAGCGTCGACTTACCGCTGCCGCTTGGTCCAAGCAGGCTGAATAGTTCACCCGGAGCTACATCCAGATCTAGGCCACGGAAGACCCACTGCCCTGATGCGCCACCGACATGTTTGGAGCCATCTATGACGCTAATGCGGCCAGTTGCCATCTCAGATGTCCTTCGGTCGGTGACTGAATGGGCAGGAATGCGGCTTCGCGCAGACGTCGTGCTGTAGGACTGTTGGCTAGGTATCCGGCACCTCCGACAACTCGTGATTCGAGGGCAACCGCTGCTTGTGCGAGCGCTGCGCCACCCAGACGGATCTCAATCAGGTCGCGCTTTGCGGGTGCCGACGTGAGCAGACGGGAATGACGTCCACTGAGTTCGTCGAGTTCTGACAAAAGCGCCGCATATTCGTCTCGGAATCCGTCGTACGCACGATCGATATGGGTTGCGACCGACGCCAGCGCAGCGTCGACCAGCCCGAGGCAGAATGCACTTTGCAACAACAAGAAGGTCGGCCGAACCGAATCGACGAAGGTGTCGAAGCTCTCGGTGACGATCCAACTCGCTGGGACCCGGACGTCCGATAGTTCGAGCGACGACGATGCTGTACCACCGAGTGCCAACAGGTCTAGGAATGGGCGCACAGTGAGGCCGTCTGCATCCGATGGAACTGCGACGATCACCCGATTGCCGTCCGTGTCGCGTGCTCCGAGCACCATGATGAATCCGTCGGGGCGCAGGTTGGATGCCCAGCGAATGACACCGTCGATGATCAGGTCGTCCCCATCGCGTCGATAGGTGACATCGAGGGGGCGGAAGCCGTCCGCGTCCTGGAACGCTCCGGCCATTGCCGTGGAACCCGCCAGGGTTCCGTCGCGCAACAGCGACGCCCGAGCACGGAGTTCAGCGGACTCGGCCCGGTCCAGATACGTGATGACCATGACCTGGGCCCAAAGAGCAAACGCCGATGACATGCAACTCGCCGCAACGCTGCGGACTGTTGCTGCCTGGGTAGGTAGTTCCGATGCTCCAACGAGGCCACGCTCTGCAAGGAACCTCAAGCCTTCGTGAATGTCACTTTCGCCTGCGTCGATCCCTCCGCAGCGAGCACTGAAGTAGCCCGCTATCTCTGCTTCGAGGTTCGCGTCCAGACGCACCCGGCTGCTGTCGGCGTCGAATTCCACCGCGGCTGTCGTGGCGCTCATGGCGTGGTGCTAGTGGTCTGGTCGGCCAGCTTGTGGAGCCGGTCGACTGGTGCACCGACAACGTCGCGGGCGCGACACACCGCTTCCTCATCGGGAGCGTCATAGAAGCACAGGCACTTACCGAGATCCTCTCGCACGTAGGTGCGTAGGAACGTCACCTCGGGCACCTGTGCGTACAGGGGCGACTTCTCCTTCTTGCGCTCCAGGTAGGCGTCCATGGTGAGACCGGCGGGAAGGTCCCATTCGACGAGGTACTCGCCACCGCTGGCGTGCTCGCGAACCTCTTCGATCGTGGCGCCGACCAAGCGCACCTCAGCCGGCTCTGTGGAGACGATGTTCAGTGTGTCAAGTGACTTCGCGAGCAACACAGCGTCTCCGTGTTCGAACACTGCGAAGATCCGGCTTAGGTCCTCGCTCACCTGGGCATCGAGAAGCGATCCGGCAACCTCGGACGCCGCGACGGAGACCTGTGCAAGCAGGGTCTCAACTGCGTCACGCTCAGGGTTGGCAATGGTGATCTCGGTGAGGAACAAGGACATGAGGGGACTCCGTATGGCTAAAGATGACTAATTTGATCAGCTTTTGCGAGAATAGGAGTTTGTGACCTCGGACGCAACTGTATTGACCATACGAATCCTGCTTCCCGGGCGCGCGAAAGAGTCGACCTCGCTCGGTGGTTGTGCCGTTTCGCCCTGCTATTCCGCGGGATTCGCCAAATGACTCAGGCAACCTTCCGCAGTGCTCGGAAGGCAAAGGGATTCGTCGTCAGCGGCTTGGGCATGATCGGAATCGTTGCTCGTGACACCTGTCGAGCGCCGCGCACCGCTGCCAATTGGACCGGGCTGAGAGCACCGAGGTGCAGCCGTTCACGTAGTTGCGATGGCAATAGTTCCAACGTCACCCAATCCAAGGGGGCAAACGCTCCGTTGGGAACGAAGGCGATTCCCGGTTGGAGCAGTCCCCGAGCGATCTCCCGAGACGCGGCCGAGGGCTGCAGAGACTCGACCCGGTCAGCCATGTACTCACGAAACTCGCCCAGATCCCCCGGAATGAAGCGGTCATCGATTCCGAACGCGTGGGCAATGGCTCGCGTCTCGTCGTAGTAGCGCTCCCTGTCGGATTCACGAAGGCGACCCACGTAGCGGCGATCGACTTCTAGGACCGTATCGGTGAGCGTGGCGAGCACCCAGTACTCGAGTTTCGGGTCCAGAGCTGAGTAGGGCTTGCCTTCCTCGGTCCTTCCCTTCACACGGGCGTGGATCTCATCGAGGTGATCGATCACACGCTTGCGTTCCTCAGGCGGACCGAAGCCGATGATCATCATCGAGTCCATCGTCCGTTGGAGGCGGCCGAGTGGATCCGTCTTGTATGTGCTGTATTCCTTGACCCCTGCGGCGACCCTGGGATCTGAGACCTGCATGATTGCCGCCCGTTGGCCGCCGAGCATAACCATCCAGCGACTGTTCAGCCGCCAGGCCAGTGATCGCGAGTCGTAGAGCGCTCCCTTGGCTGGACGAGTCATGTTTCCCCCTTGGAAATACTCCGGAGGACTATTCGTGACAGCAATGGCCTCGATTCCCCGGGTCCACAGATACGGTACCGCGAAAAGTGACTTCTGACACTGCTTCGTGATGTGGCCTGTTTGGGGTGCCTCAGCCGTTTTGGGTGATCGACACCTCGAACATGAGTGGCCACAGCTTTCCGGTCACCAGATACGTGTCGTTGACCTCATCGAAGGCAATACCGTTGAGGACATCGATTTGGCCACCTGTTCGTTCCGCCGACTTCAAGGCCTCGTCTCTTAGATCAGACGCGTCCAGCACTCCTGTGACGTTCCAACACTTGGTGTCGATACGAACGATCTCGTTGGTCTGGTAGCGATTCGCCCAGAGCCAACGGCCATCCCACTCGAGTTCGTTGAGCATGTCAGCGGAGCCACCAGAACGACTGACCTGGTGAGTGGCGAGCACTCTGAAAGTCCGCGGGTCCCGCTCGACAACTCGATCGGAGCCATCACTCATGAGCAATCGACCGGAGTCGAGAGTCGTGAGCCCCCAGCCCTGCCCTTTGTATACAAATTCGTCGAATGGCTGGGATCCGCTCGTGAACCCGTTCGCTTTCCAGCGGAGCGCAACTCCCTCTTTCCAAGTCAACTGGATCAACTCGGGTTCGCCGGTGCCCTCAGCCGAATCTCTAGATGTCGCAATCGTCAGGCCCTCTCCGAACAATCCTGGGGCGAGGTCTACCGAGTCGATGACCGACCCGTCAGCGGGGTCAATGCTGCTCAGCTTGGACTTGCCATAGAGACCTGAACTCTCGAACACCACGGCCGGACCTGATGGATCACGGTGGACCACCAGACCTTGGGTGTAGGACGTGGGGTCATGAGGTATCTGTCGCTCGATCCGTGCCACCACCGGGTGGGGCTTGGTTGGAGAACAGTTACTGGTTCCACTCGCTCTGCCGTTGTTGCCCCCACACCCCACGACAAGAGCGACCATAGTGAGCATTGCAACTATTGCCACCACAACGGCTATCTGGCGTTTACGTCCTCGAGTCTGCTCAGAGGACAAGGCGATCAACCGACCTTGACCAAGGAAGCAACTGTCTCTACGTGGTGGGTCTGAGGGAACATGTCGATGACCTCCACCCAGCGCAGTTCATAACCGCCTTCGACCAAGAATGCGACGTCCCGTGCCATCGACGCCGGATCGCAGCTGACCAACGCAACGTTTTGAGCGCCGGTTGCCAACACCACTCGGGCACCGTCTTTGTCGAGACCACGCCGCGCAGGATCTGCAACAACAGCGTCAACCGATGCCGGTTGCCATGTCTCGACCTTGGATCGGTTGATCTTCACCTCGGTTGCTTCCAGGTTCACCTTGGCATCGGCAACTGCAGAGCCCGATGACTCGACCAGGTATCCGCTGCGCGCGCCCAACCCGGCGGCGAAGAGTCCTACCCCGCCATAAAGGTCGGCGAGGGTGTCGGTTGTTGGATCGAACTCTCCGAGCGCACGACGCACAGAGTCGACGAGAGCCTCTGCCCCGTCGGGCCTGGCTTGGAAGAACGACGTGGCGCTGATTCGGAACCTGTGATCCGCAACGACGTCGTGGAAATGACCATCTGGAGCGCCACGCCGACGTCCGCCGTGCTTGCGGCCGCCCCGAGCGTGGTGGGACCGGGTCATACAAACAGTGACACCGTCGGGCACCTCGTAATCCTCGGTCTCACCGCTCACGACGACGAGCCGCTCCCCTGTTACAGCTCCGACCCGGATGGTTACCTCGTTGGCACCCGGGAACAACGAATCGTTGATGATTCCCTCGACGAGAGGGTGCGCAATCATGCATTGATCGACGACATGGATCTGATGGCTACGAGCACGACGGAATCCAAGTCGCCCCGAGTCACGGTCGACCGCACATCGCACCGAGGTCCGGTAAGCGAACGGAGACAGACTCTGACCGGCCCGGACCTGCACGTCTGACAGCCGTGCGATTCGGCGAAGCGAGTCAACCACGATCTGGGTCTTCAGGTTGATCTGCACCTCGGACGAAACATGTTGGAGGTCACATCCCCCACACCCGCGCTCGACTTCTGGACACGGTGGAGCAATCCTGCCGAGCCCGGGGGTGAGCACGTCAACCACGTGAGCTTGCAACAAGCGCTTCTTGGAAGACACAACCTCGACGACCACTTCGTCTCCGGGTATTCCGCC
This sequence comes from Microthrixaceae bacterium, assembly GCA_020439285.1. Lineage (GTDB taxonomy): Bacteria > Actinomycetota > Acidimicrobiia > Acidimicrobiales > Microtrichaceae > JAGQSZ01. The sequence goes on along the minus strand of JAGQSZ010000012.1, from coordinate 12,154 downwards.
CTCGACCAGCACGACTCGTCCGTCAGGGTCGTGGCCAAGGCCCAGTCCCCCGGCGACAAAGCGCTCCACAGCGAGTGTGAGTGCTGATCCGACGGCCGTGCCCGGCGCGACGGATTCGTTGTCGGGCAACTGCGCCATGGACTCAAACTACGCGGCCCAATGGAACCCGGGACAACTGCTGGGTGGTCGACCGAGGATGACGACACCAAACTGAGTTCGACGATAAATGACAGGCCTGCGAGCGATTAGGGTCAGGCAGAACCAAAACCATGGCCAACTCAGTGACCGTGGTGGTTGTGCCCGCATTGCAAGAGCCCCGATCCCAGAGGTGACCCGATGAGCTCCCGTCCCATTCAGATCGCCCCGTCCGTCCTCCCAGCGGAATTCTCCCGCCTAGGTGAAGAGTGCAAGCGACTCGAGGACGCCGGTGTCGACAGGATTCAGTGGGACGTTATGGACGGCGTCTTCGTACCGAATCTGACCTTCGGACCGGACGTGATCCATGCGTGCCGCTCACATGTCGAGGTCCCGTTCGAGGCACACCTAATGGTGGTGAACCCCGACGAGCTGATCCACAAGTACGTCGAGGCGGGCTGCGAGATCGTCATCGTTCACGCCGAGGCATGTACTCATTTGCACCGAACACTGTCCAACATCCGTGAACTCGGAGCGAGCCCTGCTGTGGCTCTCAACCCAGCAACGCCCGCCTCCGCGGTCCGCCACGTGATGGATCTGGTTGACCTGGTCCTTGTCATGACCGTGAACCCTGGCTTTGGTGGACAGGCATACCTCGAAACGATGGAACCCAAGATCGCCGAAGTTGCTTCGATGATCGAGCTCACCGGGCGCGACATTGACCTTGAGGTAGATGGCGGAATCGGACCAGCAACCGCACCGGGTTCGGCCGCCGCGGGTGCAGATGTGCTCGTTGCGGGGAGCGCTCTTTTCCGGGACCCAAAGGGATTGGCCCATGCCGTGGAGGAAATCCGAACCGTGGCCGAGGCCGCCCGAGGATGACCCGCTGGTACCGAAGGGCTGCTCTGACGAGCATCGCCGCATGTGTCCTACTCGCTGGCTGTTCAAACGCCACCGAGGAGTTTTGTGACGATCTGATTAAGGCCAAGGATCTCACTTCGCTCACCGATGCCATTCAGGACAAGGACTTCAAGGCTGCTGCAGCTCAGGCAAAGGAGTTGCGCCAACTAGCGGATAACGCCCCTGATGCGGTGCGTTCAGACATGCAGGAGCTGGCCAGAAGCGTTCAAGAAATCGTTGAACTCCTCACCAAAGACGAGGCGCAGGCCTCTGTTTCGGAGAATCCGGCAGACTCGACATCTGAAGTCGAGCAGCTCCGAAACCAGCTCAATTCACGATTTGACGATCTCGATCGACGATCGGCGAGGGTGTCGCGTTGGACATCCGAGAAATGTGGCGTGAATTTATAACAATTGTTTCACACCGGCCGATTGATGTGATAAGAACTGTAACTAGACCGTAATATTGGTAATACAAGTCAACCGGGGCGAATCGTTTCAATTCCTCTCGCGGTCGCCCCATAGGAGTTTCCCAATGCTCTCGCGCACGCGTCGGTGGCCCGCTCTGGCCGCAGTAGCAGTACTAATGGCAGTGATCGGTGCCTCGTGCACCAAGAACAACGAGGCTTTCCAAGCCGCAACGTTCATCAATGACTCCAGGGCCGCCCGGGGCATCGCTTCCCTGCAGTTCGATAATCGACTGGTCGACAAGGCTCAGGCCTGGGCAGATGCAATGGCCGCCGCTGGCCGTGTGTCGCACTCCAGCCTTGCTGACGGGGTCGGATCTGGTTGGACTCGTTTGAGCGAAAACGTCGGCGTCGCCTCCTCGGTCGCCGAAGCTCATCGCCTGTTCATGGAGTCATCGTCACACAAGGCCGCCATCCTGAACGGGTCCTACACCAAGTTCGGCACCGGCGTCGCCTTCGCCAATGGCCGCTACTACGTGGTCCACGAATTCGGAGCCTGATCCAAAAAGCGATTCAACACCTGTCGTAAACGACTGAGGGCACTCGGAGCTGCTGCTTCCGAGTGCCCTCAGCTTTTTGGTTCAAGAGGAAATTGGTCCTCCGAGACGATCAGTCTTCTGATTCCTCGGCAGCGTTGGTGAGCTCGCGGCGTCGCTGAACTACCGAGTCGATGATCCCGTAGCCCTTGGCCTCTTCGGCAGTGAACCAACGGTCGCGGTCAGAGTCGATGTTCACCTGTTCCACGGTCTGCCCCGTGTGTTCGGCGATGAGACCGGCGAGGAGGCTCTTTATGTACTTGAGCTGTTCCGCCTGAATCGCGATGTCAGCTGCCTGGCCCTGAAGCCCAGCAGAAGGCTGGTGCATCATGATCCTGGCGTGAGGCAATGCGAACCGCTTGCCCGGCGCTCCGGCGCACAACAGGAACTGTCCCATTGAAGCTGCGAGCCCCATACAGATGGTGCCCACGTCGGGAGCAACGAGTTGCATCGTGTCGTATATCGCCATTCCTGCCGTGACAGACCCGCCTGGCGAGTTGATGTAGAGCCAGATATCTGCCTCGGAGTCCTCAGCTTCCAGGTACAGGAGCTGGGCGGTCAGGAAGTTGGCAACCTGGTCATTGACCTCGGAACCGAGGAAGACGATTCGGTTCTTCAGCAGACGAGCATAGATGTCAGCAGACGGCTCCATTCCGGATCCGCCTTGTTGTGCGGTAACCGGATCGGCAGCGAGAACGTTCGGGAATGACGGGAACGGAACAGGGGCTACGGAATCTTGCATAGTTCAACGAGGCTAACGCGTGAACGCACCCCATCCGCGCCGCCCGGCATCGTTATCGCAGCACTTCACGCGCACCACTAAGATGACCCAGCCGTGCGGACGTGGCGGAACTGGTAGACGCGCTGGGTTTAGGTCCCAGTGCCTGAAAAGGCGTGGGGGTTCGAGTCCCCCCGTCCGCACCAAATCGAGGAGATCAAAACCTGCTTGCCAGGACTGCTCGTCGGACTACTTGACGACCGTGCGGCAGTCCACGGTCCAACCTCCGGGCGCACTGGGGTTGGCGAAGTGTGCGCAGTACTTGTAAGTCCCCGCTGATATCGAGGCCTCGTACTGCCAGCCCTTCATGTCATCGAGTCTCGGTCGTGTGGCGACGAGGGTTCCGAGCGTCTTGCCATTGCGGGAGATGACCACTGTCGGCTGTGTTCCCACTCCCTTGGCCTTGCCGTAGAACTTGACCTTGTTGCCAGACAACGAGATCCCCTCGACCGCCCCATAGACGCCATTGGCCAGCGGTGTCGTCGCCGGATCGATCATCGTCACGTAGTAGGTGTAGGTCGAAGGGAATCCGGGGCTGTCGAGCCCGGTCAGCGTGACCCTGAAGGTCGTGTCCGCATGCCCCTTGGCCAGCTTTATGTTCTTCACCTCGAACACGATCGTGGCGCCCATTCCGTATCCACTCGAACTATCGACGATCGTCACGTCATGGGCGGTACCAGTGGTTTCACGAACTGATACCGAAACGTTCGCGAAGGGATCTGGCCCGAAGAAGTCCGCTCCTGGAATCGTCAGGGACCAGCGTCCACGAGGCTCGAGTGGCGACGGGAAATAGCCAGCTGTGGGCCACGCAATGATCGTGGGGACATACGCAGCTTCATCAGGTTCGCTCAGGACCCAGAGCGCGTTCGCGTCGTTGGTTGAACCTGCCCCCATCAGCGTCCGGTCTGGTGAGGTCACCCAACGCCGGTGGCCGACCGAAGTGTTGTTCCAACCCGGGTCCTCCATGTAGAGCGACACTGCGTCCGCTCCGGCAGCACCGAGCGCCAGGTTCGAGTTCCCGGCAGCCTCCGCACCTTCCTCACTCCAACATGCCCAGTTGGACGGCGGATAATGACTCAGACTCGAGTTCGCATCCATTATCAGCGCTGCCTTCTGGGCCTTTACCGAGAGGCCAGCGTCGAATCGAGCGGGTTCAACCCCCACCATCTCCCTGAAGTAGTTGACCATGCTCAGAGTTGCGTTCTGACCTGCTGTGCTCGGCATCCCCGGCGTGCAGGTGGACCTGTTTCCGTTCCACCCCGCTGGCACCACTATGTCTTTCAGGAACCACTGGTTGTATGCATTACGAACAGAGTTGCGAGACGCGTTGTCGATCTCCATGTGCGGCGCCAACGCGCCCGCTCGATCCACTCTCGGGGTAGCAACTGCATCTAGCAACGCCGACTGGAACGGCGACGTTTGACTGGTTGGCGGTTCGCCGATCTGAGGCTTGCCCGCGTTGGTTGCTTCCGAACCATCAGCCCCGACAGGAGCTCCGCCGAGCAACCCCGCAAGCGCTACCACCCCGATAATCAACGGTGCGATTCTGAGTCTCATTGGTCCTCCCCAACTCCAGATGCCAATTGGATCCTCTTTAGCCGAGCGTAGACCAGCGCTTTCACTCACGCGCCAGATCCTCCTCGACGACTCTTCCACGTCCGGCCATCGAGGCACTAGAACCAGTCCGGCACCGAGTTGTAGTCAACAATTTGGACTCACGCCGGTATCGTGGCGGTGTGAATCCCACAGCTGTGTTGTTGCTGTCCTGTCCTGACCAGACGGGCATCGTCGCTACCGTCGCAGACTTCGTGTGGCGAAACGGCGGGAACATAGTCCACGCGGAACAGCACACTGACACCGTTGCCCAGATGTTCTTCCAACGAGTCGAGTTCGAACTCGACGGATTCGCTTTCCCCAGAGAGAAACTTTCCTATGCCTTCCAACCGATAGCAGACCGCTTCGGGATGGACGTCCAGATCAGGTTCTCGGACCAACGGCCACGTATCGCAGTGCTCGCGTCGAAGGCTCCGCATTGTTTGGTCGATATTCTCGCTCGCTGGCGAGCCGGTCAGCTCAACGCTGACCTCACGCTCGTAGCGTCCAACCACCCGGATCACCGCGAGCTTTGCGGCTTCTACGGAGTTCCATTTCACGAAGTTCCTGTCGGCGATGACCAGGCTACACAGGAGCTCGCTATGCGAGAGCTGTTGCGTTCACATGACGTGGAACTTGTCATCCTTGCCCGTTACATGAGGATTCTCTCGCCTGAGTTCGTAGATGAATGGCCCAACCGGATCATCAATATCCATCACTCGTTCCTACCTGCGTTCGTTGGAGCAAACCCCTACAAGCAGGCGCATGAGAGGGGTGTGAAGGTCATCGGTGCAACCGCTCACTTCGTGACCAGCGAGTTGGATCAAGGGCCGATCATCAATCAGGACGTGACCCACATCACCCACCGTGACGGCGTCGAGGAACTGACGCGTAAGGGCAGTGATCTGGAGGTAGTGGTCTTGGCTAGGGCCATACACGCCTACTTGGATCACCGGATCCTTCCTTGGGGCAACAAGACCGTGGTGTTCGACTGATACGGCGCGACTAATTGTGGCAGCCGACGTTGATTATTTAGGAACCGACTGCCGCCAACGTGCACGAATGTCGCCGTCCGCGTACGAACACTTCAGCAGCACACCATTCTTTGAATAGTCCTGTCTCCCCACATCTGATCCCTTACAAAAGGCACCAGGTGTGACGTATGCAGGTGCAGCGCCAGCCAAGTCCGACCCACCGGCAGTGAACAGGACCACTACAGCGAATGCAACCCCCACAGTCGAACGTCGCAAACGCGTCGTGACGAACGGCCATTCTTTTTGCGTAGCCATCTGTGAAGAATACAAGTGATGAGTTGCGAGTGACAGGAAATCACGGTCCAGCAGCACCCGGCATCTCGCCTGGATAGTTGGGCTCCCATCACAGCGAGACTGATACGGTCAGCTCTGCATGCCTGAAGGCCACATAATCCACCGACTTGCCAAGGAACTGAACGAGACACTCGGTAAACACCCGGTTCAGGCGTCGTCCCCACAAGGCCGATTCAGCGCCGGCGCAGCGGCAATCAACGGACGACCTCTCGTGGGCGCTGATGCGTACGGCAAGTACCTGTTCTGCGACTTCGGGATCGACGAGATCCTGCACATCCACCTTGGTCTGATCGGAAAGCTCAATCGCAAACGCGAGCCGATCCCTGATCCGGTGGGTGAGATCAGGTTGCGTCTACAGGGGCAATCTGACGCGTGGGATCTGTCCGGTCCGACGAGATGTGACTTGATCACCCCCGAGGAGATGGACTCGATCATCGCTCGCCTAGGAGCAGACCCCCTACGCCGAAATCCACGGGTGGATCTGGCACGCGAAGGGTTTCGGAACTCCAAGAAGCCCGTCGGGGCGCGGATCCTCGATCAGAACGTGATCGCAGGGATCGGAAACGTCTACCGGGCAGAGCTGTTGTTCCTCTGTGGAATCAACCCGTTACGACCGTCCAATTCTCTCTCCGATGAGGAGTTCGACTGTCTGTGGTCGCACACGGTTGAACTGATGCGAATCGGCAAGCGTCTGGGGCGCATTGTCACCACCGACCCCGACGAGATCGGTAAACCCCGCGGGCGTATGGGCGACGACGAGCGCCTCTACGTCTACAAACAGGACCGGTGCCGGCACTGCGGAACCGAGTTGGTGACCGCCAAGGTCGGCGGCAGGGCGATCACGTACTGCCCCGTGCACCAACCGCTCTGAGTTGCGACGTCAAGAGTTCAGCCTGTTCAGCCTGTTCGGCCGAGGGACTCGGCAAGCGATTGCAGCGCCCGACCCCGATGCGACATGGCGTTCTTTTCATCAGGACTCATCTGGGCGAACGTGTCACCGGTTCCCTGCAACGGTTGGAACACGGGGTCGTATCCGAAGCCGGATGACCCTCGAGGTTCTGTTGCGATCACGCCCTCGACTGATCCCTCTGCAATGACCTCTGATCCGTCGGGGTGAGCGAGGACGATGACGCACACGAAACGTGCACGCCGTGCTTGTTCATCAATCGCACCGCGCGCCTCGAGATCTCGGAGCAACTTGTCGACATTGTCCGCGTCGGTGGCAGCGGGCCCCGCAAATCGAGCTGAGTGGACACCGGGCGCACCACCGAGGCGGTCGACCACCAGCCCCGAGTCATCGGCCAATGCCGAATCACCCGTAGCTGCAACCAACGCCCGCGCCTTCAGGCGAGCATTTCCGAGGAACGAGTCCGCATCTTCGATCACTTCGGCCACATCAGCAGGACGCGGGACTATCTGCCAGCCAGGCAACACACGATTCAGGACTTCAGCCAACTCGTGGGTCTTGTGCGGATTCGCTGTTGCCAGAACCACGCGCTGGCCAGCATCGGCTGACCGAGCGTTCATCGACCGAAGGACCGAGCCGAAGGTGCCACCGAAATGTATTCGCGTTGCAGTTCGTGAATCTGACGGATGCCTCCGGCAGCCAGTTCAAGCAGAGAATCGAGTTCATCGCGCGAGAAGGGGGCGCCTTCAGCAGTTCCCTGTACCTCGACGAAAAGACCCTTGCCAGTCATCACGACATTCATGTCGGTTTCGGCACGGACATCCTCCACGTAGGGAAGATCCAGACACGGCTCACCATCGATAACCCCGACAGAGATTGCCGCCAGTTCATCGAGCAACGGAAGCGAAGTGATCAAGCCGGCCTGAACCATGCGGGTCAAACAATCGTGAAGAGCCAGATATGCACCAGAGATCGCTGCTGTGCGCGTTCCGCCATCGGCCTGGAGCACGTCACAGTCAATCAGGATCTGTCGCTCTCCCAACGCCTCCATATCAACGACTGACCGCAACGCACGGCCAATGAGCCGCTGGATCTCTTGGGTTCTGCCCTTGGGCCCTTTGGTCTCTCGCCGGATGCGTTCTGGTGAGGACCCCGGCAGCATCGAGTACTCGGCTGTGACCCAGCCCTTACCGCTGTTACGCATCCAACGGGGCACGTCCTCATCAAGCATGGCGGTGCAGAGCACCTTGGTGTCACCGAATGTGACCAGTACTGAACCGCCGGCGAAGGCAGTGAAATCACGCTGGAAACTGTGTGGCCGCAGTTCGTTTGTGGACCGACCGTCTGCTCTCAAGATCATCCCTTGTCGTTGTGGCCCCGAAATTGCTCTTTGGAACCAGTTGTTTGTGAAGTGACCAGTTGAGCCTAGGGGTGTGACAGTTTGCGTACCGCTTCGCGGAACTCCTTGGATCGCGCCTCCCAGTTGCCCTGCCCGGCTGGGGTGGGCGCTGCGGGCGAGAACACCACCATGGAACCGCTGTGGTCCAACTCCCTCACAGCCTTCTCGACAGCGTCGGTCACCGACTCGGCACGGGCGAGAATTTCCACGCCGCAGCGATGGGCGAGGTCTTCTCCGTTGCGCGGGAGCGTGACTGCACGCAGACGGTGTCCTGGGGTTGAGTTCCACTCAGCTGCTTCACGTTGCAAGGGCGCGCTGCTCACTCCCCTGTCATCTCCCCCGAGAATGACCACGGTGTCCGAATGAGTCAGCAATGACCAAGCGAGTCCTGCCGCAGTGGCAGAGGGGTTGGATGCCAACGCGTCATCCACGAAAGTGATGTGTTCGAACCCGCTGGGAGATTCAACAACATCGAGTCGCCCAGGCATTCCACTCTTGGCATGGACAGCCACGGTCTCATCATCGAGCGAGGCGCCACCCAAGTGCTCCACGACTCTCGCCGCCAACGCTGCGTTACGGAGCCGGTGAAGCGGCGCTCCGCTATCAGAGACCGGATCGTCGACCAGAACGGGTTCGATCTCCGGGAACAGTTGAGCCACGACCTCGATCGCGCGCTTCTCGGCACGCGGGATCATCACGGTTTCGGCTACTCCAGCATCGTTGGAGACGATCCGCAGCTTGTCGTGTAGGTAACGGTCGAGGCCGCCGTGCCAACTCAGGTGATCCTCTGCAATCGAGGTCACTACAGCGATGTCGGGGGCGTGGTGCAGATCCGCTGCTTGATAGCTCGACACCTCCAGCACGATGATCGACGCGTCATCGTCCCAACCCGATTGGAACACGGGAATACCCAGGTTGCCGGCAATCCCAACGCTCAAACCTGCTTCACGAGCCATCTGGCCGATCAGGTCGGTTGTCGTGGACTTACCCTTGGTTCCCGTGACCAAGACGGTGCGGCGACCCGGTTCAATGCCACCTAGGTACAGGTCCACCGGGGTAGTCATGGCCACACCGGATTCCCGTGCTGCGACCAGTTCGGCAAGATATCGGGGGAACCCGGGTGAACGGACCAACACGTCGGCTTGGTCACATGCCGTTTGCAACTCAACGACTTTGAGTTCGTGTCGTTCGACCTCGACGGTTCGGCCCGCTTCGAGCGAAGAATCCACTACAACCAGTTCGTCCACACCTGAGCGGAGGATCGGGCCAATCGCTGCTCGCACATCGATACCCAGACCCAACAGCGCAACGCGCCGACCGCTCAGATCGCCAAGGTTCACGGTTCAGTCGCTTCCGTGTGTCCGAACTGTTGGCCACTCCCCCAAGGTTTCAGCCAGCTCTTCGATCAATGGCCGGAACCGCTCCGGCACCGACTCAACGGAATCGACATTCAGGTATGTGATCGGGTCGTCAGCTTGCTCGGCAAGCACGACTCGCGCCTCGTCAACAAGAGTCTTCGGGACGATCTGCTGAGCCCATGCGGGGCTCTCTGCCAACAGCACCAATGCGGCTGCGGTCTCGTGACGTTCCCCAACACAATCGAAGGGCTTAGCGGCAGACCACAGTTCCCGGACCGGTTCGATGTGTGCCTCTTCATCCAGCAAGTCGCGCCCGAAATGGTCACGAATCTCGGCCGGTGTGAGTGCCGGGGCGAGCATCAGCGAGGTGAACAGGCATTTGGCGCAGTCACCGCAGGGTCGTTGGGTTCGACTGGCCTCGTTCTCGCTCCAGATAGTGAACACCCGGTTGCACGACACGATGTCGCCGACAAGTCCTCTCTCGGCTACTGACACACCGATCGCCAATTCAGTCAGCGGTCGTAATAGCGAGAAATAGGTGACTCCGGTGGGACTCAGAGCGTCACGGAGCAAAGCTTCGCCGGCTGCGGACTTGGAGTACTGATGGTTCACCTCTACCCCATCAGAAATCAGCGTCGGCTCCGATGCCGACCGTTCGAGTCCCATCGCGACATATCCGAATCCCGCGGATGCCGCGACGGCTACCGAGATGGCCGAGTTGATGGCCGTCACAGGAACGTGCCCGTTGAGAGCACCTCTTGCAACCAGATCTCGCAACTGCGGATCCAGGGTTCGCTTCACCTTGATCAGCGACCGCCCGAGACTCTCGGCGAGGTGTTCGTGCGCTCCGGTGGGATTGACAGACAACAGCGTGCCGTCGGGGATCAGATCAGCTACGAGGGCCGAGTCCTTGCCTCCACCGACTGGAATCAGGACCCGGTCCGAACCGACGACCCCGTTGGACTCGTCGGGCTCGGATGCATCAGTCACAGAACCGGCTTCGGAATCACGCTCGGCCAGATCAACAGGCAGAGGGACCGTCAGCCCGTTGCGGTAGGCGAACTCTCGCAGCCCACCGTCATACATGCCCTGCATCAAGGCCCGCTCCACAGCGTTGAGCGAATCGACAACTATCGGGCACGGCGCGATCGACTTGTAGTACGAGGTGCCGGCCAACAAATGGAGGATCCGCAGAGCACACCGGACCTGTGGAGTGTCCCCGAGCGGAGATTCGAATTCGACGACCTCGGTGAACCGATACGTGGGCGATTCCGGATCCCCGAACGCGTAGTCCAGTTCGACAGTTGAACCGGAGAGACGGAATTCATCGATGATGAACGGTCCGCTCAGGCCGAGGTTCGATTCGGTTGCAGGGTCAGGGTCAGTCAAGGTCACTCAGCTCTCTGGTCCCCAGCTCCGTCGCCGGTTTCGACCAGGTCCAATCTGTACTCCTCGCCCCACGGCGACAGACACAACACCATGTCTGCATTGCGGAGGTTCTCGAGGGTGAGTCGCATCTCAACCGCCTCACCGGAGTACAAGATGTTACGGCGCCATGGAGTGTCGAGCGCGCCTTCACTCAGAGGAGGGGTCACATAGCGTTCACCGAGTTCGAGCATCACGGTGCAGACCCCGGTGGAAGCAACCCTACCGTCCACATTCAGTACCACCATCGCGTCCAGTCCGGCCTGTGATGCCTCGGCCTTTGTCAGGTTCGCGATGATGTCGTCCCAGAGTTGGACTCTTGTCGAGGGGTCCCGGTGGTTTCTGCGGTGAGCGCTGATTCCAGTTCGGTGTGACTTGGCCAATGGGCCGCGAGCCGTGTCACGTTGCGTCGACGAATCCCCGCTCGGTCGAAATGCCTCAGCGTGCAGGAACCAGTTGAGCCCCGGCGGTGCGGCCACATGGCTAGTCGGATCGGGGACCAGCGCCACCAGGGTGCAGTCGGGACCGCCCAGCGGACCGTATTCGAGTAGCAGTTCGGCAAGCCGTGCAGGCGTTGCTCCTGCGTAACCGAGCAGGGTCGCGGACTCGGAGAGGACATCGAGATGGTCCCAGACGCTTATCGTCGAATTGCCGATCGATGGGTTCAGATACGTGACCGGTGAGATCCCCAACTCGCGCCCCATTGACACCGCGACGGGGCGCGGCAGGTCGCTCAGCGACGAGTACTCGTGTACTTCACCGTTGAAGTACACGAGGTGACGGTTCTTTGATTCAGTCGGCACCTAGAAATAGATGACTTTCTCTGCGTTGGCCGCAGCCTCGTCCAGATCCAATGTCCATGCTCCGGTTGAAAGGTACTTCCACCCGTAGTCGGACACCACAAAGACGATCACACCAGAGTCGATCTTTCCAGCCACCTTGACTGCGCCAGCGAGTGCGGCACCTGCTGAGATCCCCGAAAAGATCCCCTGATCTGCCAACGCACGAGTGAATTCGAGTGATTCACGGGGTCGCACGATCGACTTGCCGTCGAGCAGGTCATATCCACCCCATTTCTCGAATACCGGTGGGACATATCCATCTTCCAATGAACGAAGACCCTCGACCTGTTCACCCGAAGGAGGCTCGACAGCCATCACCTTGATGTCGGGATTCTGTTCCTTGAGGTACGTGCCGACTCCCATGAGGGTGCCGGAGGTGCCCAAACCCGCTACGAAATGGGTGATGTCGGGTACGTCCCGGAAGATCTCAGGGCCTGTCGACTCGTAATGCGCCCGCGGATTGGCCTCGTTCGCATACTGATACAGG
>JAGQSZ010000127.1 GCA_020439285.1 Microthrixaceae bacterium | reverse complement strand
AGAGTCACCGAGACTGAATCGGCGATCGATCCGCCAACAGCCAACAGCGATCCGGTCAGCGACACCGCGGCGCCAACAACGAGCAACACAGTCGAAGTGGCTATGCCCCCACGGTTGGTCTTGGACCTAGCCGAGATACCAACGAACGCCAGGAGCATCACCAGACCGGCCCAACTAGCCAGGGAACCGGCAGTTCGAAGCCCCCGCGGGAAGACCGACGGGGTGCTTGCAGCCACATCGAGTGGCTCGCTCAGGGTTGCTTTACCGACGCTGAACAGGAATGCCCCATTGATCGGGTGTCCATCGGCTGAAACAACTTTCCAAGCCACGGTGTAGGACCCGACGTCGCCAAGAGATGGCAACTCGGCGGAAAGTTTCGAGTCCTGCACTTGTGACTTGATGCCGGAGACCTGGCGTCCGGACGGATCAAAGAGCCTGATCGAACTAGCCGTACCAGAAACTGGTTCGTTGAAAGCTATCGAGATTCGCTTGGGAGCCTGGCCGAGCACCGAGTCGGGTTCTGGTGAGATCTCGACTACGAAAGCGTGAGCCGATGCCTTGGGCTGGGCGACCAACATGATCGCCAGAATCAACCAGAGCCCGACAAGTGCTTTTGAGGATCTACGCATTCTCGTGTTGAACATCCTGATGACCATCAACGTGAGGATCACGCTAGGCGCTGACCCGACAGGTGGCCCAAGTCAGCCCAACAGCCTGTTCAGACTCTGTGAGTTGCGTTAGCCTGCTCCGAACTCGGTGAAGCAGGTTCACCAATACGCAATGGGGGAATTCATGAAGTCTCGACGCAACTCGATCGTTCGCCTTTCGATGGTGGCTGTCGCAGCCGCAGCCTTGTCGTTGAGTGCATGCGCAACTGAAGAAGGCCCCGGTGGTGGAGGCGCATGGGTTCCGGCCGGTTGTGTCGCCGGAAACACCACAGGTGGAACGGTCCATCCCGACATCCAGTTCAGTGGTGCAACCAACGTTCGCGGCAACGGAACCCTGTCGGGCAACTGGGCTGATGGAAACTTCGTTGTCTCTTCAGACGGATCCTGCAGCGGCCTGAAGTTCGCCGCGATGACGATCGTTCAGGCAGCCGATCAGTCGGCCGCCAATTCCCTGTGCGCCTTGCTCGGAGCCGGTACCGATCCTGCAACGGCTACCGCCGGATCCGGATACGACCTCCCCGCAGACGCCTGGGCGTGCTCTGAGACGTTCTTCCTGTAAGAACTAGAGCAGATCGGCGAAGAAGTCGTTGCCCTTGTCATCGGTGATGATGAAGGCAGGGAAGTCTTCGACCTCGATCTTCCAGACTGCTTCCATTCCGAGTTCGGGATACTCGAGCACCTCGACGTGTTTGATCGAGTCCTGGGCAAGGATGGCCGCGGGCCCGCCGACCGATCCCAGATAGAAACCACCGAACTCGGCACAGGCTTTGCGCACTTGGGCCGAACGGTTGCCCTTGGCCAAGGTGATGAATCCCCCACCGTTCTCCATGAGCAACCGCACATAGCTGTCCATGCGGCCAGCCGTTGTGGGACCGAAGCTGCCTGACGGCATGCCATCGGGGGTCTTGGCGGGACCTGCGTAGTAGATCGGGTGGTTCTTGACGTAGTCGGGAAGTCCCTGTCCCGAATCGATGCGTTCCTTGAGCTTGGCGTGGGCGATGTCACGGGCAACGACGAGCGTCCCGGTCAACGACAGCCTCGTCCGGATCGGGTACTGCGACAACAGGTTGCGGATATCGCTCATCGGCATCGACAGATCGACCTTGACGACATCGTCGTGCAGGTGATCATCCGTGATCTCTGGCAGGTATTTAGCGGGATCGGTTTCGAGTTGTTCCAGGAAGATCCCCTCTTCGGTGATCTTGGCGAGTCCCTGGCGGTCCGCCGAGCAGCTCACACCAATGCCGACGGGACATGACGCCCCGTGGCGAGGAAGGCGGATCACCCGGACGTCGTGAACGAAATACTTTCCGCCGAACTGTGCGCCGATCCCGGTGCTCGCCGCGAGTTCGATCACCTTGGCTTCGAGTTCGACATCGCGGATCGCGTGACCGAGGCCATTGCCCTCGATAGGCAGCCCGTCGAGGTAGCGGGCGCTCGCGTATTTGACCGCCTTGAGGTTCGCCTCGGCAGATGTTCCACCTACAACTATTGCAAGGTGATAAGGAGGGCATGCAGAGGTGCCCAAGGTCTTGATCTTCTCGCCGATGAAACTGAGCAGCGACTCCGGGTTCAACAGCGCCTTGGTCTCTTGATACAGGAACGTCTTGTTCGCACTGCCGCCACCCTTGGCCATGACCAAGAAGTTGTACTGGTCACCGTCGACTGCCGAGATGTCGATCTGCGCGGGGAGGTTGTTGCCCGTATTGCGCTCCTCGTACATGGTGATCGGAGCGAGTTGCGAGTACCGAAGGTTGGTCTCGGTGTAGGTGCGGAACACGCCTTTGGCGATGGCCGACTCGTCGCCACCGGGACCGTCGATGCCGTCGTCGCCACCGTGGGTCCAGACCTGCTGACCCTTCTTGCCCGCAACGATCGCTGTGCCCGTGTCCTGGCAACTCGGCAACACCATGCTCGCCGCCACGCACGCGTTCTGCAGAAGCGTGCGCGCCACGAAGCGGTCGTTCTCGGTGGCCTCGGGGTCATCGAGGATCTTGGCGAGTTGGGCCAGGTGACCAGGTCGCAACAGGTGCGAGATGTTTCGGAACGATTCCGCGACCATCAGGGTCAGGCCTTCGCGGTCGACCTCGAGAATCTTGGAGCCACGGTACTCACCCACAGATACGTAATCAGAGGTGAGCTTGTAGAACGGCGTGTCCCCCTTGGTCTGGGGGAACATCTCCTGATATGTGAACTCGGGCATGCCTACAAACTACGACGGCACCCAGTTCCCATGGAATCCGAAGGGCACACGAACCGGTAGGTGCACCCTGGCTACCGGCTCCCCGCTGATGTCCTGGGCAGCCAGGATCCGCAGTTCGGATCGGTCAGTGTCCATGTCGTATGCGAACAACATCAGGTATCCGTCGTCCTCGTCGGCATCGACTGAGGATGGGATGAAGGTTGCCTCGCCGCCGGCCATTCGTGTGCCCAACTCGTGAGACTCGGTGGTCCCGTTGAGCATGTCGTGACGACTGATGACGGCACCATCGAAGCTGACCCCACGGTTGAGGTCTGCTGATGGGACACCGAGCGAATAGCCGTAGCGGTATGGTCGCCCGGTCAAGCGATCATCAACGCGAGGGAACTCGAGCACGCCGTCACCGAGCTGGGTCTCGGTCGCTTTGCCGGTGACCATGTTGAGTTCCCACCGCCACAGCGTCGGCAAGGACTCATCGGGGGCTAGACGATTCGTTTGGAACACCCTGTCGTGGCGAACGACGTCGAGAACAACGAGTTCATCACCATTCGGCGCAGTTGACTCGAATGCGTTCATCGCATGGAACACGTAGCACGGGTTGACCTCGAACCATTTGGGCGGCGAGCCCGAGGCGCGATCACGCTCGAGAACACCGACTCGGCATCCGTAGTCCGGATCCCAGACATATGGCAGCGCAGAACCCTGTGCAGCGGAATCCAGATCGAATGTCACGCACAGGTCATAAAACACGGCGTAGTTCTCGGTGATGGATAGGTCATGGACCATCGGCTTGCCCGGAACCGGTATCTCTTCGATGTGTGTGACCTGACCGCCATTGTCGATGACCGCGTACTCGATCACATTCGGGTGCGCCCAGAAGTAGTCGGCGGCATGCAACTCGCCTGTGACCGGGTCGATCTTGGGGTGGGCAGTGAAGCCGTACATGAGGGCTCCTCCGAAGTCGCAACGACCGATGGTCTCCAGGTCATCGCCCAGTTCAACGGGCTTGGCTCCGGCCTCAACCAATGCAAATGTCCGACCCGCCAAGCCGATCACGTTGGTGTTCGCAGCGAAGTCCGCTCCCGGTGTCCCGGGCCCGCCGGGATCTACTTCCCCCAACGCTGCCGGAACAGCCCCTGCTCTGACCCAACGGTTGCGATACCACTCGGCGCGGCCACCACCGAGCTTGATCCCGTGAACCATTCCGTCGCCTGTGAACCAGTGATACCTAGCTGGGTCGGGAGCGACGATCGGATTCGGACCGATCCGCAAGTAGCGACCGTCGAGACATTCCGGGATCTCGCCCGTCACGTTGAGTTCGAACTCTGTGCGTTCCTCGGTTACCGGAGCGAAGTTGCCGCTCAGATATCTGTTGAAGCCCGCCTCACCCACATCACGCCCCTTGGCGGTGACTCAGGTCCCGTTCGGCATCGGCGCCTTTGAGTATGACGACACGCTCGATAGACCGGTTGCCGTAGGAAATGACCGACATGGTCCCGTCCTCAAGACCCGAGACTCCTCTACGAGGACCCGGTTCCGTTGAAGTCGATTGCGTCGGGGCCGGATGCGTCGGGGCCGGAACTCTGACTGTTTCCGGAGGATCTCGGAACAGGCTCTTTACTCCGAAGAACTCACTCGCGCTCAGCGATGGGTGCGTACCGCGAGGCATGTTCGCCGCCCGCCGAAGTCCACCTGTAGTCGCCTTCTTCAGCGGAGCAGTAATTATTGTGTCAGCAACTACTGCATTCGGGACTTCGGGAACTGGCGGGCACGCGTTGGTGACCTCGAAGTCGAACAACGACGGGGTCGCTGTCCGACGGTCAGACAGGGTCCAGCCCATCGGAAGCGTCATCCGCTTGGCGTGGAATTCGCAGATCTCGTGCACCATTGAGCCGAATTCTGGAAGCGGATCCAGCCACACCTGACAGCGAAGTGTGTCATATGTCAATCTGACCTGAGCTGGGCGATCACATTTTGATCTCATGCACAGGCGCGACATTCCGTAGAATCTACTGATTTTCAGCCGCAAAAGGCAGGTTGGTGAACAAAATTCAACGCTGTTGGGTAATTCTGCCCAAGTGCGCTGTGCTCAGTCCGAGGCAGCGCCTTCGTTGATCCGGTTCAACCGGTCGCTCGCTTCGAGGTATTCCTCGACGATGTCGGCCATCACGTCACGGGTCTTACGGACCTTGTTCATGGTGCCGACAATCTGTCCGACAGGGTTGAACGCAATGTCCTTGGCCTGCTCAGAGTAGCGGTGGCCACGGGCAACTGCTTCACCTGTAACCATGAACTGCAGTGGCATTCCGAGCGGCTTGGGGTTCTCTGGCGCCTCCCACGCATCGGTCCATTCGTTGCGCAACATGCGACACGGCTTACCGGTCCAGCTACGTGAACGGACTGTGTCGCGACTAGTTGCAGCGAGAAGGGCTTCGACCTGGGCGGGTGCCTGATCGGCCTCCTCAACAGTCAGCCAGAGCGAACCGGTCCAAGCGCCTTCGGCACCCATGGCGATTGCAGCCGCTACCTGGCGACCAGTGCCGATACCACCGGCAGCAAGCACAGGCGTCGGTGCAACAGCGTCGATCACCTGGGGCCACAGAACGACCGAGCCGACGTCACCGGTGTGGCCACCACCCTCGGCGCCCTGAGCGATGATGATGTCGACGCCAGCATTCTTGTGGCGAACGGCCTGAGCGGGCGATCCGCACAGCGCGGCGATCATGCGGCCTGATTCGTGCACACGATCGATGACCTCTGCAGGAGGTGTACCGAGAGCGTTGGCGATCAAACGAACCTTGTCGTGACGCAGAGCCTCATCGATCAGTGGCGAGGCGGTGGCCTCGGTCCAACCGATCAGAGCCGGTGCGAGTTCACCATCTGGGAGTTCGGGAACGTGATGCTCATCGAGGAGTTGGTGGACAAATCGACGGTGCTCGTCGGGAACCATCTGCAGCAGTTCGGCCTCGAGCTTAATGGGGTCCATCTCGCCCATGCCCTCGTACTTGCCCGGGATCACGACATCGACGCCGTAGGGCTTGTCCGTGTGTGCGTCGATCCATTCGAGTTCGGTAGCCAACTGCTCGGGGGTGTAACCCACCGCTCCGAGTACTCCCAGCCCCCCGGCGTTGGAAACCGCAGCGACGACGTCGCGGCAGTGAGTGAAAGCGAAAATCGGGAACTCAATCCCCAGTTCTTTACAAATGCCTGTGCGCATTTCCAGAATATAGCCCAGCCATCAATCCAAAACTGAAACGCGTTCCAGTGCGACTCAGCCTTGGAGGAACTCGGCAACCCTGGTCTTGGGTCGGCCGATGATCGCCCGGTCACCCTTGACCAGAACCGGCCGCTGCAACAGTTGAGGGTGCGCTGTCAGAACCTCGAGAACCTGATCCGCGGTTGCAACATCAGCGTCGGACAACCCGAGCCGCTTGAAGTTCGCGTCACGGCGAACCAAGTCAGTCACTGGGTCCTCGATCTTGGCGATGACACTTTCGAGTTGTGCACGATCGGGTTGCTGTGACTTGAGCATGTACTTGATCACGTCGTAATCAACCCCGAGTTCATCTGCGACGTTGACTGCATGTTTCGACGTCGAACAGTTCGGGTTGTGATAGATCTGAACTTCACTCATGGTGGCGAATCTAGCTTCCGCCGCAACACAGGAATCGGGCACCCAATGACCAACTCGGACCAAGGATCTGCGCACCGGCGCCCCAATGTACTGTTGATCACGATGGATCAGTTCCGTGCCGACTCGATGGGTTGCGCGGGCCATCCGAGTGCCAGCACTCCATCACTCGACCGGTTGGCTTCACAGGGCGTCCGATTCACCAATCATTTCGCGAACTGCACCCCGTGTGCCCCGTCGCGGGCCTCGCTGTTGACCGGCTTGTGGCAGATGAATCACAGGGTCACCAACAACGGCGCCCCGCTTCGTGACGACCTACCGATGCTGCCCCGACAGATGCGCTCTGCGGGTTATTCCCCAGCACTGTTCGGATACAGCGACACTGCCCTTGATCCCGCAACCATGGATGAGGGCGACCCGCGCCGTAGTAGTTACGAGCAGCCCATGGACGGATTCGACCCGGTCCTGATTCTCGATGACCGTGTCGACGAGTGGGTCGCTTGGCTCGAAACACACGGGTATGAGCTACCGGATCCGCAACAGAGCCGGTCCATCTATGAACCAGCCGATGTCGAAACTCCCCCGGATCGGGGCGCCACTTGGGCACCGGCTCGATATGCGGCGCAACACAGCGAATCCGCGTTCATGACCGAAAAGGTGCTCGAGTGGTTGGCCACCCCCGAGCGGAGTTCGGAACCGTGGTTCGCGCACGTCTCCTATCTGCGACCCCATCCTCCATATCTCGCGCCGGCGCCTTTCAACGACATGTTCGATCCCGCGGCGATGGAGCCGCCGGTCAGGGCCGCGACCGTTGCCGAGGAAGCAGCCGCGCATCCGTTCCTTGCCGCCGCGCTGAGCTTGGTCCCATCGCCTCGGTCAGAACTAGATCAACGTCAACTCCAGGCGACGTATCTGGGCATGATCGCCGAGGTCGACCACCAGTTGGGACGTTTGATCGACGGACTCGACGAACTCGGATTCGCCGATGACACGCTCGTGATCGTCACTTCCGATCACGGCGAGCAACTCGGTGATCATTGGCTGATCGAGAAGCTCGGGTTCTTCGATCAGAGTTTCCGGAT
>JAGQSZ010000126.1 GCA_020439285.1 Microthrixaceae bacterium | reverse complement strand
TGAGTGACTTGATGGCAGCATCGATGGTGGGTTGGAGTTCCTCCAAGTCTCACCTTCTCGTAATGGATTTGGACGCGATCAAGGGTACTAGCGACAGGCCGTCATTCCACCTCGTCGCTGCTCAGCGGCCCTTGAAGTTCGGCTTGCGCTTTTCCTTGAAAGCACGTGGGCCTTCTTTGGCGTCCTCAGAGCCGAAAATATCCCAGCCGTAGCTGAACTCGTGGTCCAAAGCCTTGGTGAGTTCCATTCCGTTGGTCTCTCGCAAGGTGCGAAGGATCGCCTTGATTGCAAGCGGACCATTTTCGCAGATGACCTGGCCGATCTCGATCGCCTTTTGCAAGGCGCTGCCGTCGTCGACGACATGTCCGATCAGTCCCAGATTGAGCGCCTCGTCGGCTGAGATGTGGCGACCCGTCAACAACAGGTCACACGCAACCGTGTAGGGGATCTGTCGTGGGATTCTCACCACCGAACCGCCCATCGGGTACAGCGACCATTTGGCCTCTGAGATTCCGAAGGTGGCCGACTTGCCGGCAACGCGGATCTCGGTCGCGCCGAGCAATTCGGTTCCGCCAGCGATCGCGACGCCCTCAACAGCGAGGATGATCGGAACTGACGGCTGCCATGTACGCAACAGGGCCTTCCAAGGAAGGTCGGGGTCCTCGCCGAGACGGCCCATCACGTCGATACCGTCGGTGTCCTCTTGGTGGCCACCGGCCATCGACTTCAAGTCGGCGCCCGAACAGAAGTTGCCGCCCGCTCCGGTCAGAACGATCGCACGGATCTCGGGATCGGCGTCCGCCTCGACGAACGCGTCGTACATGCGGACGAGCATCTCGCCGTTGATCGAGTTCTTGCTCTCTGGACGGTTGAGCGTCACGACCAGCAGGTGGCCGTCGCGCTCGGTGAGAACTGCAGGTTCGGACATGTCTTACTCCGGGTATGTGACGTTTTCTTTGGCAGCGAGTTCCTTGGCTGCCTCGGGGAAGATGTTCTTCACGATGAACGGATCCGTGATTATCGCGTAATCGGGTGCGAGTTCCCGTACGTAACGCTCGATGTAGAGAAGTTGCTTGCCGACGAGCATCAACTCCTGTGGAGGCGTGCCTCCGAAGTCCTTCATGAGGGTCACGCTCGATGTGATCAGTTCGCCCAGGTTGACTGACGCCATACCCATGACGAGCATCGGTTCGACGATCATCGCCATAGCGGCGCCGATCTCTTCATCGGTGCCGAGTTCGGGAGGGAACACCCCGACGCTTCGATACGCGGTAGCGACTCTGGTGAAGTCGCGGTCAAAGACACACGTGTAATAGATGTCGCGCATCACCTGGCGCCACTCGGGGGTCAACTCGCCCATGATGCCGAAGTCCAAGAAACAACCCCGACCGTCGTCGAGCACCCAGATGTTCCCGGCGTGCATGTCCCCGTGGAAAGGACCGTGCACCATGACCGCCTCGGCCCATGCTTTGGCGCCTCGACGCAACACCAGTTCGCCGTCGAGCCCGCGGGCTCGGATCTCCTCGAAGTGGTCCATCGGGATGCCGCTCACACGTTCCATACAGATCGTGCTCGGACCGCAGTAATCCCAGTACACCTCGGGAACGGTGATCATCGTGTTGTCGCCATAGGACCAGAGGTGGTCCCGGAACCGCTGCTGGTTCCACGCCTCTATCACCGGGTTCAGTTCACGGGCGGTGAGTTGGGAAACGTCGCTCACCATGCCCATCGGATTCGCGCTGCGACCCCACTTGGTCTTGTTTGCAACCCGGGCCACCAAATACAGCACCTTCAGGTCCATGGTCATCTGGTCGCGCAGACCCGGACGTTGAACCTTGACCACTGCGTCTCGACCGTCGTTGAGTACACAACCATGGACCTGCCCGATGGATGCTGCTGAAAGTGGGATGTCTTCGAAGGAGATGAAGGCGTCTTCAATTCGTACACCGAGGTCCTGTTCGACGGTTGCGCGAACCAGTTCGGAATCGAATGGTGGCGCTTCGTCCAAGCAGCGGCGAGCGGGTTGGGTCAACCAGTTGGGGAATATCCCAGGCGACGATGCCACAACTTGGCCGAGTTTCACGAAGGTCGGCCCCAGATACATGAAACCGTCGATGAGCCCGTTGGCCGCAGAGTCAGCAAAGCTGGCTTGCCGGCCGCGGACCTTTGACCACAGTCCCTTAATTCAACGCCGGATGATGAATACGATCGTGAGGCTGACCACGGTAATCACGCGTCGTGCCTCGGTGAAGCCGATCTTGGTCAGATCAGGCTCGGGTGCAACGAGTAGATGTTCTGGTGGCCCATCGGCCAGCGGGCCTCTTATTACGGGGCGGGTGCCTTGCACAGCGTTGCCTCAACTAGGGGATCGAACAATGCGTACAACGCCGCGCGGGCGGCGTCAGGGTCATCGAGGGGGAGTGTCGACACCGGGAGCGACACGAATGACACAGCCAGGCGGAACACCAACTCGGCAACGTGTCGGGCCTTGACCAGATCAACTTCTTCGGAAGAAGTGGACACCAGCAGTTGGGTGACCATCACCGATGTGACTAGTGAGATCGCATCGGTCGAGCCGTCGCCCAAGAAGACGAGCAGATCGGGTTCGGAACGAACGAATTGCAAGAAGCCTGACTTCTCAACTGATTCGAGACCAGCGATGAACCCCTCGACGAGTTTGTCGGTGACGCCGTCGAGGTGATCCACCGACTTGGTGATGGTGGACAGCAACCGTCGGAGCTCCCGTGCCACGACAGCATGGATGAGATCATCGCGCCCTTCGAAACGACGGTAGATCGTGCTGCGTCCGAGGTTCGCTCGCTCGGAGATCTCTTCGACGGTGCACCGCTTCAGCCCTAGAGCGAACAGAGTTTCCAATGTCGCGTCGAGGATGCGTTCCGTTGTCGGATCGTCGCTGGTATCCGCCAACGCTCCGAGTAGCGGCTCCAGATCGATTCGTGTTGTCCGACTCAATGAGTCTCCTGCTCAGACTGATGCGCCGGCCCCAGCCGGAATTTTCGAGGCTTCTGCCAGCTTCCGCATCGGGTTTCGGCGCATGGGCTCGGGCATGAACAGGGAACCTGTTCGTGCAGCGAGTATAAGGCTCCGGTACTCCAGATCATCAGTTACAGACCACGGGATCCCGAAGCGTTGACGAACCACACCGGGCAGGCCGCCGAGCGTGGTTATCTTCGCTATAGGTGTGACGGAACGTTCGATGGGATCAGCAGCCCATCGGGGGAGCTGTTCGAGCATTCCCTCGACGCGACCGTTGAGAGCCATGTCGACGGCGCGCTCGGCAGCCGGGGTCATCTCCAGGGTGTTGGTGCAGATTTCCCGGAACTTCTCGGAGTACGCACGACGGTCCGCTGGAACGGATCGGTCACTCACTCCGTATCGGTGATACCAGACGACACCCTCGGCGTACATGGACTCGCGTTCGGCATCGGAGAGTCCGACATGGGAGAAGCGGCGTGCAGCGAGTTCCACCGATCGGTACAGCGTGATGTGCGCCCACCAGAAGATCTCTGGGTCCAAGGCGTGGTACTTGTTGCCGTGTGCATCGGTGCCGGTGATCTTCTTGTGGAACATCTTGATCGCTCGGGCGGTGTCGTCGTCACGGATGGACGCGATGATCGGCCCGATGCTGCGATTTATGCGGTTCCAAGGATCGGTGAAGAAGTCCGAATGTTCGGCCACGCCGGCTCCCAGTCCGGGGTGCATCAACTGCATGAGACCGTTGCTCAAGCCCGTCAAGCCAAGACGCCAGTCGGTCGCCCATTTCCAAAGCAATCCCGGGTGGGTGATATCTCCGGCCTCAACGTGGGACATAAATACAGTATGTGTACCACCGCTCCGCTATGTCAATGGTCACATAGCCGAGGGTCGGTGCCGGTCAATCGCTCGAGGTGAGATCCCTCACGACTCGTGCCGGGCTCCCCACAGCGACGCAGTTGGAGGGCAGATCATCGGTGACGACCGAGTTTGCACCCACGACCACGTGTTCACCGATGGTCACCCCCGGCAGGATCACGGCTCCGGTTCCGATCCAGGATCCAGCGCCGATCCGGACCGGTTCGGCCGGTTCCATTGCCAACCCGATCGGCCTGTCCAGATCCGATGCGTCGTGGCCTGCGTCCGTAACGTACACGTTTGGCCCGAACCAGACGTCGTCTCCGATCTCAATGTCGAGGTGGGCGACGATCGACAACCCACGTGCGCCCCAGACCCGGTCACCGATCCGTAGAACGGGTCTGTCATCGGTGCGACGTGCATCGGTCGAGTCAGGCCAGGCCGCAAGAATCGCACCCGCGGCGATGAGGGTGTCCGAACCGATGCTCATGTACTCGTGGCCGAGCAGAACCTTGTGCGGCGCCTCGATGAGGGTGCGCTCACCAAATGACGCGAAACCCAATCTGTCCTTGTCCTCGGGGCCGACATATGCCCAACGCAGAGTCTCGCGAGTCAGATCGACGGCGAGTGTCGCCAACCTGTGACGAAGCGGATGCCACAGAGGGTTCAATACGGAATTCAGCTTTGCTTGTGCTGCCTTGGGGAAGCTCATCCCGTTGAACCCATCTGGAACCGATGCGACATGCGGCGCAACCTAACAGCATCGAGGCGTCGGCCCCACACGGGGCGATCGTCCGCGCTGCAACGAATTGCTTCTCCTTGCCCGGCCGTGGTGTTACCTTGCGAATCTGTAGCGTTCGCTTCCAGATCGGGGGACCTGATGACGAATGCCCGTTTGATTCGACGGCCGTGGCGAGTGGTTGTGTGCGCAAGCGTCTTTGCAGTGCTCGCGTCATGCACTCCGACTGCTCCACCGACGGTCCCGCCGACCGATCCTCCACCGCCTCCGGGATCACCGTTGGAGCCGACTCATCTCGACTGCGCCAGGTGGCGTTACGACGGAGTCGAGCCCGGCCCACTGCCCGAAGAGTGGGACGCAAAGGACTACCGCTTCACATCCGAACGCGACGGTGGGTCAGCCCGGAGTCCGCATCGGCAATGCGGGCAGCTCGGGTCCGCTGTCGACCTGGCGTGGTCGTTGGAACAGGGACTGCCGGAGACCGTGATCGCGGTTCTCGACTCAGGGATCAAATGGCGTGACCCGGGCGCAGCGGAGGACCTGGCGGCGACGGCATATCTGAACCGCGGTGAGCTTCCGGTGCCGATCGCTGGCGAGGACCAGGTTGCTTCACCGAGTGACCCCTATGACGTCAACGGCGACGGCCGGTTCTCCGTCGAGGACTACCGCAACGACCCACGGGTGAGCGACCGCAACGAAAACGAGGTGCTCGATCCGGAGGACCTGATCCTCACACCCGAGTTCAACGACGGAGTCGACTCCGACGGCAACGGGTACATCGACGACATCTCGGGCTGGGACTTCCTTTTCAATGACAACAACCCTCTCGATGACGTCAGCTACGGACACGGCACCGGTGAAGCCAAGGACTCAGCAGCCGCGCACAACGGCATGGGTGCCTTCGGAGTCTGTGGCCAATGCAGTCACCTGCCCGTGCGGGTATCGGATTCGTTCATGGCGGCCGGCGCCAGGTTCGCAGCAGGTGTGCTGTTCGCGATCGACAGTGGAGCATCGGTCATCCAAGAAGCCCTGGGTGCGATCACCAACCCGCCTCAGGTTCAACAGGCGGTGGACGCTGCATATGCCAGCGACATTCCCGTAGTTGCGTCGATGGCCGATGAGCAGTCCGAACACGCCAACCTGCCATCCGCGATAAACCACGCGATGGCGGTCAACTCTGTCACCGAAGCCATGAGTTTCCTGGACTCGGTCGGACCGATCCTCACCGGTAGACGCGACACGCTCGCCCTCAACGGTTGCACCAACTTCGGAGCGATCGCCTGGGTGTCAGTGCCATCTGTCGGCTGTTCCTCTGAAGCAACCGGAAATGGTGCCGGCATGGTCGGACTGGTTGTGTCGGCCGCCAAACGCGCCGGAATCAAACTGACCGCGAACGAGGTCATGCAGGTCATCCGCGCCACAGCGGATGACATCGACTTCTCGACTCCCAACGCGATCGATCCGGCGAACGACATGACTGACGACTTCGGCCAGCGTCGATTCCCGTCGGTGCGGGGTTGGGACGCAACCCATGGGTTCGGTCGACTCAACGCATACGAGGCGGTGAAGTCGGTCGTGGAAAAAGACATTCCACCAGAGGCTGATATCACCTCACCGCGCTGGTTCTCGATGGAACCCACCTCTGGCACGTTGCCGGTCATCGGTACCGTGGCCGCTCCCCGGTCGGGTTCCTACAGCTATCGGGTCGAGTGGACAACCGGACTGCAGACTCCGCCGTATCCGGCGACTGACACTTGGCATGTAGTGCAGGACCGCTCCGGGCTTACTGCGCCAGTCGATGGACAACTTGCACAGATCGACTTGGCCGACGTGGCCGCAGCGTTGCCCGGCAAGGGCACCGGCGAACCGGTAGATGCTTCCGGCAAGCCCGAACCCGATCGTTTCACGGTCCGGGTGCGGGTCGTGGTCACCGACGCGGATGGTCGAGTCGGAATCATGAACCGGCAATTCAGCGTTCACGATGACCCCACGCTCAGCTACAGCACCGTGGTGGATGGCGCAGGTATGTCGAGCCCGCGACTGGTCGACGTCGATGGTGACGGCCACGACGAAATGGTCCTCGGAACCGACGAGGGATATGTGCACGTGTTCGATTCGACAGGCAAAGTCCTGCCCGGATTCCCGGTGCGAACACCAGAAGCGTTCTTCTGGCACTCTGACTCACCGGCCGCGCAAGCCTTCGGGATCACCGCTCCCGGAGCAGCCATTCCAGTTGGCGCGCCAGCGGTTGGTGACCTCGACGGTGACGGCACGACAGAAATCGTCGTAACAGACCTCGGTGGCAACGTGACCTGGTGGAATGCCCAGGGTGAACGCGTCGGTCACGTATCTGTGAACCCCGATTTCAGCCGTCAGGAAGCAACGAACGAGTGGAACCGCTTGAAGCCCGGGATCGCTGGTTCGGCCGCCCTTGGGGACCTAGATGGCGACGGCACGCTCGAGATAGTTGTGGCCGCAATGGATCGACACGTCTACGCGTGGCACGCGGACTCGAGCCCGGTCGACGGGTTCCCAGTTCTCGTGGTCGACCCGAACATGGTTTCTTCGATCGATCCCGACACACATCAGGTGACCTTCCGTTCACCCGAAGGCACCGGTATCGGCGGTGAACTGATTGCCACGCCAGCTCTCGGGGACCTGAACGGCGATGGCAGACCCGAGATCGTCGTAGGCGCACAGGAGCAATACGACGAGCAGGTGGCCGTGTTCCCCGCCGTTGGGCTCCCGAGCCTGAGCGGCAATACGCGGGTCTACGCGATTTCACCTGATGGTACGAATGCATCTGGTCGTTACTCCCGCGGTCCGTCTTCGGTTCATCCTGATGCCCAGGCCTATCTGCCTGGCTGGCCGGTCCCGTTGCCGATGTTGATGACCGATGTGTTGCCAACTATTGGCGGCGGGGTGTCGACCCAAGCAGCGATCGGCGACGTCAACGGTGACGGTCGCCCCGAGGTGGTCGTGTCATCAGTCAGCGGACAGGTGATGGTGTTGAATTCGTCAGGACGGTCGGCCTATGGATTGTTCGACCTGATGATCGCCCCCGGATGGTTGGG
>JAGQSZ010000125.1 GCA_020439285.1 Microthrixaceae bacterium | reverse complement strand
GGCCAGAGCATGAACGCGTACGCGGAACTCCTCGGCAACGTCGTTGACGAACTCGGCATCGAACGATTCATTGTCGCTGGCCACTCGATGGGCGGACAACTAGCCACACGCCTCGCCGCAGCAAGACCGGACCAGGTCATCGGACTGATCCTCATAGATGCGATCGTCGGTGACACCTGGGACTGGATGGTTCGCGCCTCACGAGTCAATCCGCTGCTCCTGGTTGGCATCGGTGGTGTCTTGTTGGTCGACTCGGCCTCGGTCATACCGACCTTCACCGACCCCAGGCAGGCAATGAAACTGATCCGCCTAGTGGCCCCCACTCTCGCCGGTCACATGGTCCAACCGTGGCGTCTGCTGGGGCCCATGGCGAGCATCCTGCGAACACGTGCCAGCAGGAGCGCCTTGGACAAGATCAACCAGAACGAGCTTCCAGTGTTCGTTCTTCATGGAGCGTGGGATGTCGCCGTTCCGCACCGCACAGGAGTCGACGCTGTCAGGCGCACCGACGGGGTGCTCGTAACGGTCGAACACGCCGGAC
This sequence comes from Microthrixaceae bacterium, assembly GCA_020439285.1. Taxonomy (GTDB): domain Bacteria; phylum Actinomycetota; class Acidimicrobiia; order Acidimicrobiales; family Microtrichaceae; genus JAGQSZ01. The sequence goes on along the minus strand of JAGQSZ010000125.1, from coordinate 7,126 downwards.
ATTCCTGGATTCTCCGGGATCCAGAGACACTTCCGTCGATCTTCAACGAACTGCTCGGCGCGGAGCTCGGCGAAGCGATCAGAGTCGGTCTACGCAAGGCCGGACTGCGTCGTAAGGAACCGACAATCGCCGAAATCGAGCGGGTCTGTTACCGCAAGAACGCCCGGGTTTTCTCACTCGCTGCGGCTGACAGTATCCCCAAGGCGCTGGGACGTCACCGCCGTCCGAAGTACCGCTGGACGACTGAACGCTTCGGATCTGACCAGGACTGAGTCGAAAGCGACTTAGCGAATCAGCGCTGAAGCGACTACGATCTTGCGACTTCGACAACGTGTCGAGCGCTGATCGTGTCGCGAGGTTCTGTGTCCAACGGAACTCGACGCACAGATCGGCAGGGTCAGAAACCCGAGGAGACCTTCAATGGGCAACCGCCAAGCCACCAATCTGCCGTCCAAGGCCGACACCATTGCCAAGTTCGGCAAGAACGCGCAGGACACCGGTTCTGCAGAGGTGCAAATAGCGTTGCTCACTGATCGGATCAATCACCTGACCGAACACCTCAAGACCCACAAGAAGGATCACCACTCCCGTCGTGGACTGCTGATGCTCGTTGGTCGCCGCCGCCGCTTCCTCGACTACCTGAAGGCCAACGAGATCGATCGCTACCGTGCGATCATCGCTGAACTCGGCCTACGTAGGTAGTTGCTATTGAACTCAGCGTGAATGGCCCGGGAGTAGTCCTAGCTCTCTTGGCGATCCACGCCTTGGCCGCAATCGCGGCCGGTCCGCTGTTCCGACAGTTCGGGCGGCGGGCATTCCTGGCCTTGGCGCTTGCCCCGTTAGCGCTGTTTTCGTGGACCCTGTTCGCGGCCGTTCGGCTGGCAGACACTGGGATCCCGCATACCGAGGCCCTGCGATGGGCCCCGAAACTGCACTTCGAGGTCGCTATAAGGCTGGACTGGTTCTCGTTGCTGATGCTCGGGATCGTCTCGGGAATCGGCACTCTGGTCCTCGTCTACTCGGTTGCCTATTTCAAGGGGGCAGCCCGGACACCTCAGGGTCAGGCCGACTCAGAGGTGTGGACCCGAGAACTGCAACGCAAGGCCCGGATCGGGCGCCTGCTGGTGTTGTTCGCCGGATCCATGGCGGGGGTCGTGGCCTCGGACAACCTGTTGGCCATTTTCATGTTCTGGGAGTTCACCTCGGTCATCTCGTATCTGTTGATCGGAACCGAGGACCATTCGCCCAGTGCCCGCGCTGCGGCGTTGCGTGCCTACATAACTACCGCAGCAGGCGGCCTCGCGATGCTGGCCGGGTTCGTGATCCTTGCCCAAGCCACTGGCTCGTGGTCTCTGACCGAGATGCTCAGCAACCCACCCGCTGGACGCGGTGTGAATGTGGCGCTTGGTCTCGTTCTGTTGGGTGCGTTCACTAAGTCAGCGCAGTTCCCGTTCCACTTCTGGTTGGCACCGGCGATGGCCGCGCCTACGCCGGTCAGCGCGTATCTCCACTCCGCAACCATGGTGAAGGCAGGGATTTTCCTGATCGCCCGATTCTCAGGGCCCTTCAGTGATGTCGCATTTTGGAGACCGCTGATCCTGGTAGTCGGAACAACCACGATGCTGTTGGGTGCTTGGCGTGCGCTCTCACAACAGGACCTGAAGGTCCTATTGGCACATGGCACCGTCAGCCAACTCGGATTCATGGTCATCCTCTTGGGCTACGGAAACGCCGAGACCACCTACGCCGGTGTGGCGCTGTTGATCGGCCACAGTCTGTTCAAGGCAACGCTGTTCATGGCAGTAGGGACCGTCGACCTGCGCGCCGGCACAAGAAACGTCAACGAGTTGTGCAACCTGTGGCCCAAGATGCCCGTGACCGCCGTGGTCACCATCCTTGCTGCAGCATCCATGGCCGGCGTCCCTCCGCTATTGGGATTCATAGCCAAGGAATCCGCCTTGGGGTCCCTAGTCGACATCGGATCGACTGCAACCACCCTGGCGTTGGTGGGCGTGGTGGCCGGATCAGTACTCACCGCTGCATACAGCGCCCGCATCGTCGCAGGGATACTCGGTGTCTACTCGGGCGGCGAGACTTCAACCGTCAAAGGCGAAGGATCACTTGCGCTGGTGTCGCCGGGAGTGGTTCTCACCGCAATTACTGTCGTCGCTGGAGTTGCGCCGATGGTCATCGCCCCGCTGGTCGGCAGGGCCTCAGATGTGCTCAGTGGGATGCATGCCAAGAGCCATCTGCAACTGTGGCACGGCTTTGGACTACCACTCGGATTGTCGGTCCTGATCCTGGCGTCAGGTGCTGCCTTGTGGATGGCTCGAACCAGAGTCAGCGAGATCCAGAGCAGCGTTCAAATACCGGTCTCGGGTGCTCGCATGTTCGACGTGTCCATCCGCCAATTGCTACGCGGATCGGACTTGTTCATCGGTCGTCTCCAGACAGGTTCACTTCCGTTCTATCTGATGGTGATCCTGGTGACGGCCCTGGTCGTCCCAACAGTGGCATGGTTGGGAGGCGGGCTACCGCCGCTCTCCCTGGAACTCTTCGACGACCCGGCACAACTAGTCGTCGCGACCTTGACAGCTATTACAGCGTTGTCGGCAGTTGCGGTACGCCACCGATTGGGTGCGGTGTTGTGTGTGGGTGCCACCGGATACGGCGTCGCCGTCATGTTCATGTTGGGCGGCGCGCCTGACCTGGCATTGACCCAGATCCTCGTTGAAACACTGTCGCTCGTCGTGTTCGTTCTGGTGCTGCGACACCTGCCAAAGGACTTCGCTACGAACCAGACCGCATTTCCGATCTTGCCGCGTGCTGTGGTCTCGGTAGCTGTCGGGATCGCTGCGGCACTGTTCACGCTGTACGCATACGCGGCCCGTCCAGACGGGCTCAAACCAGTTTCGGATGACTACATCAGTGCATCGCCAACAGCCGGCGGGCACAACATCGTCAACGTGATCCTCGTGGAATTCCGAGCGTTCGATACCTTCGGCGAGATCTCGGTACTCACCGTCGCTGCACTAGGCATCCTGGGTCTGGTCAGAGCCGTGAAGCGTGAACGAGGCGATGGCATCGAGCCGACCACCCCGCTGCGTTCCTCGTTCATCCTCGACTCAGCTGTCCACGCGTTGTTCCAGACTCTGCTGGTGGTCTCGGTCATCTTGCTGCTTGGAGGCCACGACAAACCCGGCGGCGGTTTCATCGCTGGCCTGGTCGCAGGGTCTGCTTTCGTGTTGATCTACATAGCCGGCGGCGAACGCGATCTGCGGCGTAGGGAACCACTCGCAGCCGAGGTCTTCCTAGGCGTGGGGTTGATCACCTCGTTCACCGCTGGCGCTATCGGTTGGATCGGCGGCGGCGTCTTCTTGGAAGCCAAGGTGTGGAAAGCACATCTGTCCCTGATTGGACAACTGAAGCTGTCCACGCCTTTGTTCTTCGAAATCGGAGTGTTCTTGGTCGTCCTCGGTGTGATCACCGCAGTACTCCGATCCTTGGGACGTGAGGAGGTGTACGAGATTTGATAATCGTCGTAGCAGTCCTCGTTGGTGTCCTCTTCGCCACAGGGATCTTCCTCATACTTCAACGCACCCTCACTCGGATCATCCTCGGCCTGACGACGATGAGCAATGGCGTCAGCATGCTCTTGATGCTCTCGGGCGGTCGTGCAGGGGCAGCGCCCTTCACGGATCGACAAACATCTGGGGTCAGGCTTGCTGATCCGATGCCCCAAGCAATGGTGCTGACCGCGATCGTCATCAACTTCGCGATGGTGAGCTTCCTGTTGGCCATGGCGTACAGGAGCATGTCCCTGACCGGGGCAGACGAGGTCGAGGACGACCTGGAGGATCGTCGTATCGCTCTCGGTGAACGAGTCGAGGAGATCTATGAAGAGATCGCCCCAGACCTGGTGGAGGAGAGGGACCAGTGAATGTCGTAATCACATTGTTGGTCGTGGCTCCTCTGGTCGCAGCAGGACTCAACATGGCGCTTTGGCGCAGGGTGAAAGTCCAACAAATCGTTGGATCGTCGGTGCTGACAGCGATGCTGATCGGATCGCTCGCGTTGCTTCGTCATGTAACGACACACGATCCGGTGGTTGTGGAACTCGGTGCATGGTCAGCGCCACTCGGTATTGTCCTGGTGGCTGACGTCTTCTCAGCGATGCTGCTCGTCGTAGCGATGGCGACCCTGCTGGCAGTGTTCGTCTACGCGGTGGGGCAACCACGTGCAGACAAAGGAGCGTTCTATTTCCATTCGCTCTATCTGATTCTCGCCACCGGAGTCGCGGGATCGTTCCTTGCCGGCGATCTCTTCAACCTGTTCGTCGGCATCGAGATCACACTGACATCAAGCTATGTGTTGATCACCCTTGGCGGCCGCAAGGAACAGGTTCGTTCGGGGATGACCTACGTGATCATCAACCTCTTGGCCTCGACACTGCTCTTGGTCTCGATTGGGTTGACCTACGCAGCCACCGGAACCGTGAACATGGCCGACGCGGCCCAGAAACTCGATTTGATTCCAAACGGTGTACATCAGGGCATCGGAGCGTTGATGCTCATCGCGTTCGGTCTCAAAGCGGCCATCTTCCCGTTGTTCTTCTGGCTCCCCGATTCCTATCCGACAGCGCCGGTGACGGTGACAGCGGTGTTCGCCGGGTTGCTCACCAAGATCGGAATGTACGGAATCATCCGGACCCAGACGCTGATGTTCCCGATGGAAGGGAACTCGCTCATGCTTCTGTTGGGACTCGCCGGGGCGACCATGGTGGTCGGGGCGATCGGCGCACTGGCCCAGAACGACATGAAACGCCTCCTCAGTTTCAGCATCGTGAGCCAGATCGGCTACATCCTGTTCGGGCTCGGGATCAACACCTCGATCGGTGTAGCGGGTGCCATCTTCTTCTTGTTGCACCAGATTCCGGTCAAGACCTCTTTGTTCTTGGTAGCTGGACTCGTCGAGACCGTGAGTGGTTCAGCATCGCTAGACAAGGTGAGCGGCCTCATGCGACGGTCACCGTTCACTGCGGCGATGTTCGCTCTGTCCGGACTGAGCCTGATCGGGCTTCCGCCACTATCAGGGTTCTTTGGCAAACTCGCATTGGTCGAAGCAGGTATCAGTTCACGCAACTGGACCGTCACCGCGTTGAGCCTGGTGGTCAGCCTTTTGACCCTGATGTATCTCACAAAGGTCTGGTCACAGATGTTCTGGGGTGAGCCCAGCCAACCAGAACAGATCCGACTCGGTGACGGGCGTGTCTTCGAACTGCCCGACCGGGCGCCTCGAATGATGAACGCCGCCACACTCGGACTTGTCGGTGTGACTCTCGTGCTCGCCGTGGCAGTAGAACCGATCTGGTCGATGTGCACTCAGGCATCTGCGGAGCTGTTGGATCCCCAGTTCTACATCCAGGCGGTGTTGGGATCATGAGTACCGGGACGAATCTCACATCCACCTCGGGTGGGGAGCATCGGAGCTCTCGGACGATAACGCAGAGGCTCGTGACAGCGGCTTGGTTGCTGTTCGTTTGGCTGGCGTTGCGCGGCTCGTTGACCGTTGCATCCTTCGTCGGTGGAGCCGTTGTAGTCGGAATCGTGATGGGAGTGTTCCGACATGTTCCCCAGATCGATTCCGTTCGCCACACGGTGAGACCCCTTGGTGTTGTCCGTTACGTGGCTTTCTTCATCGTTGAAGTCGTGAGAGCCAATGTCGAGGTCGCGATTGCGGTCATGTCACCGTCAAGGGTTGCTGACAAGCGGGCAATAATCGAAGTACCACTCCCACGGAGTTCACGGTTGGTTGAAGCCTTCTTGGCCAACGCTGTTTCGCTTACCCCGGGTACGTCCATCATCGAGGTACTCGAAGAACCCCCGACGTTCCATGTCCATGTTCTCAACATGTCGAGTGCAGATATGACCCGAAGCTCAATCGCTGAATTGCACGTGCGACTCGTTCGAGCGATTGGACCGTCGGGAGCGTTGGCAGATGTCGAGGCATACGCAGCCGAGTTGCGGGAACGGGTGGCACTCGAGGGCCAGGCCCAGGGGAGTGACGCATGAACGCTCTGATCACTGTCGCACAACTCATCGTCGCCGTAGCGGCCGTGCTGTGCGTAGCGAGGCTGGTACTGGGCCCGTCGCTCGCTGATCGTGCAGTTGCCGTGGACACGCTCCTGTTGACCATAGGCATGGAGATCGCGTTGGGGGCAGCGAAGTCCGGAGTCGAACGAAATCTGGAATTCATGGTGGTGGCATCTCTGGTTGCGTTCATCGGAACCACCAGCGTCGGGCGGTTCATCGAGCGGAGGGGAACGCGATGAGCCTCGTCATCGACGTCATCTCCGGTGCACTGATGCTCACAGCGTCGCTGTTCGTTTTGCTTGCCGCGCTCGGCCTGCACCGTTTCGACGACGTGTTCTCGCGGATCCATGCCGCGACGAAATCGGTGACGTTCGGGTTCGTTCTGGTCGCCATCGGAGCGTCGTTCCTCATGGACGATCCCACCGATGTGGTCAAACTCCTCCTCGCTGCGGGATTCCAGTTGGTCAGCGCGCCCGTGGGAGCCCACATTCTCTCCCGGGCGGCATATCACGCAGGTGGCGAACTGAGCCCGGCTACAGCGGTTGACGAACTCGCGGCCTCTCAGGTCGATCCAACCGAGCGGGCCTGAATCCGCCAGCGTTACGCGCTAGTCTGAATCGCTTACAACAACGAAATCGGCGAGCCGGTCAGTTACCGGTTGCCGACCTCCGGGTTATCTACAACGATGCCCTCGGCTAGTGATGCGGCACCTGCCTCTGTTTGGCGGCGAGCACGCCAGCGTGGCCGAGTTCCACTAGACCGTGATCCGGGAGTCGACCACTGGGAACTGGCCTCGCCTCAAAAACGACCCGAGTGGGTCTATAGGAGGGCCAAATGGCCATACCCGTACGCGTCGAAGCCCCGGTTGGTGGCAACGACGACAAAAACATGTCATTCGAGGCGGGCAAGCTCGCCGGTTTGGCCAACGGCGCTGTCATGGCAGGTCTCGGGGATACCCGTGTCCTGGTCACGGCAACTGCCGCGAATCACGTCAGGGAAGGCATCGACTTCTTTCCTCTGACAGTCGACATCGA